>DASRME010000396.1:0-3810 GCA_035648095.1 Atribacterota bacterium
TCAAAAGATTGGTCAATATTCCCATAAGGAGCGGTAGTACCAAATTTACCGGTTGGAGTAAGAGGTGAATATTGACCTCCGGTCATTCCATAAATCATATTATTAATAATTATAGCGGTTAAATCGATATTACGCCGCGCCGCGTGGATAAAATGATTTCCGCCAATTGCCGAACAATCTCCATCTCCCATAACTACTATTACCTTTAAATCAGGATTAGCCATTTTTATGCCAGTAGCAAAAGGTAGTGCCCTTCCATGAGTAGTATTCATAGTACAAAAATCTACATAACCGGTAATTCTACTGGAGCAACCTATACCAGAAACCGCCACAATTTCATCTTTATCCCATTTTAATTCATCTATTGCTCGTATGATAGCCCCTAGTACAATACCGTTTCCGCATCCCGGACACCACATATTGGGAAACATTTCTTTTCTAATATAATCATCAACTACCGTCTTCATTTCTGTATTTCCTCCCGAATCTTTCCTAATATCTCTATAGGATTTATCAATTCACCATCTACCCGACCATAAGGTACAACCCGACATTTTCCTTGAGCAGCTCTCTCTACTTCTAAAACCATTTGACCTAAATTCATTTCCGGAACTACAATTAAATCTACTTGTTGAGCCAATCTGTTTACTTCTTCAAAACAAAAAGGCCAAATAGTTAATAATTTTAACAAGCCTACCTTTAACCCTTCTTCTCGAGCTAATTTTACTGTTCTTTCAGCAGCTCTTGCCACTGAACCATAGGCAATTAAAGCAATTTTAGCATCATCCAAGGAATATTCTTGATTAATTATTATATCTTTAATATTCTTCTGTATCTTATTATATAAACGTCTTATAAAAGCATCTATTTCTTGGGAATTAGAAGTGGGTAAACCTTTATAATCATGAATTAAGCCGGTTATATGATAGGGATAACCTTCGCCAAAGTTAGCCATAGGGGGAACTCCGTCTTCGTCTGGCTTAAAAGGTAAGTAGTCTTTCGGAGAAACGGTGGGTTTTTTTCGATTTACTACTTCAATATCTTCCGGAACAGGTATCTCTACCTTTTCCCGCATATGAGCGATCACTTCGTCAAGGAGTAAAATGACTGGTGTCCTATATTTTTCACTAAAATTAAATGCTTTGATAGTTAAGGTAAGTATCTCATTAACGGTGGAAGGGGCAAGAGCAATAATGGGGTGATCTCCATGAGTTCCCCATCTTGCCTGCATCATATCACCTTGAGAGGGTTTAGTGGGTAACCCGGTGCTTGGGCCTCCTCTTTGAGCGTTAACTACTACACAGGGTATTTCGTTAATAATAGCAAAACCTAAATTTTCTTGTTTTAAGCACATTCCGGGACCTGAAGTAGCAGTCAGAGATTTTAATCCAGCTATAGAGGCTCCAATTACCGCTGCCATACTGGCAATTTCATCCTCCATCTGTATAAATTTCCCGCCAATTTTAGGTAATTTAAGCGCCATATTTTCAGCTATTTCTGAAGAGGGAGTTATGGGATAACCGGCAAAAAATCTCACTCCGGCTAATAACGCTCCTTCAGCACAAGCTTCGTTTCCTTGTAATAATTTTATATTTTTTTCCTTTTTTAGATTATTCATCTTTCTCTTTCGCTCCTTCTACTGCAATAGCAAAATCTGGGCATCTCAATTCACAAAGGCTACAATTTATGCAAGCATCAATATTTTCAGGGATAGGTTTCCCTTGATCATCAGAGACTAATACATTTTTAGGGCAAAATTCAATACAGATACCACATGATTTACACCATCCCCTGCGAACTGATATCTTCACTGAATTATTTTGATAAACTTCCAATTTTTCTTTCTGCTTCATATCTTTTGTAATATACCCCCTTCTCTTTTGATATCTAAAATGGCTAATTTTAACATACTCATAGAACCTTTATCGGGAACGTAAACAAACTCAATGAGGGGAATTTTAGGAGAAATTAATTTTTCTACTTCCTTCTTTCTCCCAGGAGAAGTTATTACGATATCTGTGTTGAGTAAGAACTTCTTTACCTCATCTTCATTATGAGATCTGGTAAATTTAAAGCTTAAGAATTTTATTCCTGCCTGTTTTATAGATTGGAAAACTCTTTGGGCGAATTTATCGGTAATACATACAAGGCCAATGCTTTTATCTTGGGAGGATAAATGTGCAATGTTTACCATGGTTTCCATTAAGGGATCTAAAGCAATGGCGAGAACTCTCTGCTTTTGATCAGTAAGAAATTTTTTAACTTCATCATAATGAAAAAAGGTAGTCACTACTAAATCTATAGATTTAATCTTTTCTCTAAAAATATCGAGTTCTTGATGAATTTCGTCTATTAATATAGGAATTATGGATATCCCGGTTCCCAATTCTATCCCTTTGGAAAAAAAATATAATTGCTCCTGATTGCATTCAATAAAAGCTATGTTAATGTTTTTTAATAATTTTTCTTTTTCTTCTATTTTCCTATTTACTAATTTTTTAAACTCCCCTAATTCAAAATTTAACTCCAGTGCTTCATTAATAGTAACATCAATAATCTCTTCTATTTTTGATAGATTGTTATCATTGTTAGACTTGGTAAATTTAGAGTTTTTTAGATTGGGAAAGGTTCCCCTCCCTGGAATAGATAGTATTAAGTCCTCCAATGCTAATTCTTTGTAGGCCATACTTACTGTATTTCTGCTAACTTGCAAGCTTTCTGATAAATCTCTTTCGGTGGGTAGTTGTTCCCCTTCTTTTAAATTACCATTTTCAAATAATTTATTAATTTGGTATTTTATTTGAAGGTATAAAGGAATTCCGCTTTTCTTATCAATTTCTATTTTCATAAGAAATTTCCTCTTTAAAACGATAAATCTTTATTCTTATATTGGACTAATGGACTGATTGATTAATCTTTTTAAAGGATAACATATATTTTAAAAAAATCAAGGGGTTTTTAGAAAATATCTTTAATTCTCTAGCGAACAATTAACTAATTTTCCAATTTATCGATAAAATTAGTCGATGATGGTTAATATAAGTATATAGTCTGATTGCATACTCTGGTTTAGTGGAACTGACAATTTATTTGTTTTTAATCTTTAATTCTGGTTTTATGGCTCGCGATTTTTATTTTAGATTTTAATACATAAATTATGTACTATTTAATATTCTTATTTGTATTTCCTTGGTCTCATCTATTTAGGAGATATAAAAAAATAGAGAGATGACTTTTGGGTTATCTCTCTATAAATGAATTATTTTTTTTAATAATTTTAATTTCATCTATTCTATTTTTTCTTTGCAAACTAATGCTTTTTTCAAAATAAAATCTAAGAAACTAAAGTTCCTCCTATTAAAACAAGTCCAACAATATCTAACATATAGTTTGCTGAGGTTATTATAGAAGAACCTATTTTAAGCATCGAGTTTAACCTACTTATAACTTTTTATGCCTTCTCCTGTAGCCAATTTTATTTCTTGAAAGTTTATTTAATAGTAATACCAAATTGATTTGTATTCTTCGATATCTTCTCCTCTCTTAGCAAGCTCTTGAAGATATTTATAAATGGAGAGATCTTTATATATATATGGCTCAACCAAAGCTATGCCCTTTTCCCATGGATGCCATAAATATATTCTTCGACCCTCTTTATCTAATCCTATCAATTCTCTATCCTGCCACGCCCTAACATGATTCTTGCCCAATCGAGGGACATTAAAGACCGGTTTATCAGTTCTAAATTGACCTGGTAATAATCTTGCCTCTTCTTCTCTTTCTTGCCACAAGCGAGCAACGGGAACAAGA
>DASRME010000397.1:0-13005 GCA_035648095.1 Atribacterota bacterium
TTCCTTTTATATATCTTCTACAAATAATTTAAAATTCCTGCTATAATAGGAAAAATAATTATTTATTTTTTAAAAAGGTAAACTTTTGTGCCAGGCACCAAAGTTTACCTTTAGAGGAGAGAAGAGTATGCTTAAAGGAAAATTGGTTAATTTGAGAGCTTTAGAGAGAAAAGATCTGGAAGAGATAATGAAATGGGTTAACGACCGGGAGGTTACTAAATATTTATCTGCCTTTCTCTATCCGGTTTCTTGGGCGGAAGAGGAAAAGTTTTTAGAAAGAGCGATGAATCATTATGATACAGAGAAGAATCTGGTTATAGAAACCAAAGAAATAGAGTATATAGGTCAGATTAGTTTACATAAAATTGATTGGAAGAATAGAAATGCGGAATTGGGGATTGTCATTGGCGATAAAGAATACTGGGGGAAGGGTTATGGCTCAGATGCTATAAATACCTTGCTTAATCATGCCTTTAATCAGATGAATTTGAATAAAGTATATCTTCGCGTCTTCGATTATAATCAGAGAGGTATACGCTGTTATAAGAAATGTGGTTTTAAAGAGGAGGGTAGATTAAGAAAAGGCCAATTTTATGGCGGAAAGTATTATGATGTAATCTTAATGGGTATATTAAAAGATGAGTTTGAAAGTATTAATCAAAAGATATAATATAAAAGGAAAGTAAAAAAATATAAATAAATATTCAGGTAAATTTTAATGGACCTTTTTGAAAATTACGAAAAGAGCAAAATAAATAATGATGCCCCTCTTGCCGATAGGGTCAGGCCGGAAAGATTAGAGGATTTTTTAGGACAGGAAAAAATTATTGGTCAAGGTAAACCTTTACGCAAAGCTATCGAAGAAGACAAACTCCAATCGATTATCCTCTGGGGCCCGCCTGGTTCTGGGAAAACAACTTTAGCCAGAATTATAGCCAAAATAACCAAGACCCATTTTGTCCCTTTCAGTGCTGCTGTTTCTGGTGTACCTGCCTTACGGAAGATTATCAAAGAAGCTCAGGATCGAAGAAGATATCAGCACCAAAGAACTATATTATTTGTGGACGAAATTCATAGGTTTAATAAGGCTCAGCAGGATGCTTTTCTGCCCTATGTAGAAGATGGAACTGTGGTCTTAATTGGCGCTACTACAGAAAATCCTTCCTTTGAAGTTATTTCCCCTCTTTTATCGAGGTTAACTGTTTATATATTGGAACCATTATCTTCGGAAGACTTGAAAAATATTTTGGAAAAGGCTTTACTGGATAAAGAAAAAGGCTTGGAAAAATATCAGGTGAGATTAGAATCAATGGTTTTGGATTTTATTATTGAACTTGCTTATGGAGATGCCCGTATAGCTTTAAATATTTTGGAATTTGCAGCGATAACTACCAAGCCCGATGCTCAGGGCATAAGAAATATAAGTTTGAAAATTATCGAAGAGGCAATCCAAAAAAGATGCCTGCGTTATGATAAAACCGGGGAAGAACATTATAATATTATCTCTGCCCTTCATAAGACTATGCGCGATTCCGATCCCGATGCTGCACTCTACTGGGTGGCCCGTATGTTAGAAGCCGGAGAAAATCCCCTTTATGTTGCCCGGCGGCTGGTTAGATTTGCCTCAGAAGACATAGGGAATGCTGATCCCCAAGCTTTACAGGTAGCAGTGTCAGCTATGCAGGCAGTTCATTTTTTAGGAATGCCCGAGGGTAATTTAGCTTTAGCGCAAGCCGCTACCTATTTAGCCTGTGCTCCCAAGAGTAATGCCCTCTACAAGGGTTATCAACTCACCCAGGAAGACATTAAAAAGTGGGGACCACTGCCAGTTCCTCTGGTAATTCGTAATGCTCCCACCAATTTAATGAAGAATTTAGATTACGGTAAAGGTTATAAATATGCTCACAATTTTGAAGGAGGCTATATTGTTCAGGAGCATCTTCCTCAGGAGCTAAAAGGAAGAAAGTATTATTTTCCTACCGATAGGGGATTTGAAAAAGAGATTAAACAAAGACTGGAAAAACTAAAAGCCAAATACATAAAAGATAGTATATAGTATGTAGTATATAGTATGTAGTTTAAGAAAATAAAAGAAAGAAGCCAGGAACCAGAAGGAGTAGGGGCGTATTGCATACGCCCAGATAAACGGATAGCGGATAGAAACTAGCATAGAGGAAGCAAAGAAGAAGATAGGGATCATAAGACAGGATTCAGAAGTAAGAATAAAAAACAGAAGTGTCATTACGGGCGATACCAGAGAGTGCGACAAGCTTACATTCATTATATAATAAAAATAAATAAGGACGAATCTCATGAAAGAAAATATCAGAAATGAAAAAAAAGAAATGATTCTCAAAGAATTAAAGACAATAAGAAAAGAAGTGATAAATTCTTCTGGTGAAAAATATGATAGTGTTTCTTTTGATCAGGTAAAAGAGATAGCTAATAAATTTCAATTATCGAGCAAAGAGATAGAGATATTAGCTCTGAAAAGTAATATAATCCCTGGACGCTATCAACGTAATTTGGGAGTCATTAGTCCTTCTGAACAAGTAAAGCTTTTGCAATCAAAAGTAGTGATAATAGGCGCTGGTGGATTAGGGGGAACAGTATTAGAACTTTTAACCAGAATGGGAGTCGGACAATTAATCATTGCAGACAAAGACTTAATAGTGGATAGCAATCTGAATCGGCAGATACTTTCAAATGAAACCAATTTGGGGCAGAATAAAGCCGAGGTAGCCGTAAGGAGAGTAAAAGAAATAAATTCTTCCATCGAGATTACCGGACATTCTGTTTTCATTGATTCAGACAATGTGCAAAAAATTATCAAGGGAGCAGAAGTCGTCGTAGATGCTCTGGATAATCTTCCTGCTCGTTTTATACTTCAAAAAGCCTGCCGAGAACTAAACATTCCTCTGGTTCATGGCGCTATAGCCGGGTTTAATGGGCAGCTTACCACCATCTTTCCTCAAGATAAGGGTTTAGAACTAATCTATGGGTCTGATAAAGACTTACCTGAACATGGAAGTGAGGTAACATTAGGCGCTCCTACGGTAACTCCTGTCATCATTGCATCCTTGGAAGCTCAAGAAGTCATTAAAATATTATTAAAAAGAGGGAAAGTTTTTCGCAATAAACTACTATATTTAGATATTGAAGAAGGAACTATAGAGATATTAAATTTGTAAGAATATAATTTATCAGAAAAATACAAAAAGGGAGCAATATAATATGGGAGTAAAAAAAATAAGAGTGGGACTCATTTTTGGAGGAAGGTCTGGAGAACATGAAATTTCCTTTCTTTCCGCCTCCTCAATTATTAAAGCAATAAATAAAGATAAATATACCGTAGTGCCTATCGGTATAACCAAAGAAGGTAGATGGATTTCTCCCTTAGATTCTGAATTGGCTCTTCAATCCGGTAAAATAGAAGGGAAAAGCACGGTGATTTTATTAAATGATCCTTCCGGTAATGCCCTGATTCGCACAGACGATAACCAAAGATTTGAAAAAAGCTCGAATTTAGAAAAAATAGACATAATCTTTCCGATATTACACGGCCCCTATGGAGAGGATGGAACAATACAGGGCCTCTTGGAGTTAGCTAATATTCCTTATGTGGGAGCAGGAGTGGCAGCCTCCGCAATTTCTATGGACAAAGATTTCATGAAGATAATATTTCAACAGAGGAATTTGCCGATATTAAAGTGGATGACTATTAAGAGGAAAGAGTGGCAAAAAAATAAAGAGAAAATCTTGTCTTTAATTCAGAATGACTTCGAATACCCTCTTTTTGTAAAACCCGCTAATTTGGGTTCCAGTGTAGGGATAACTAAAGTTCACAAAAAAGAAGAATTAGAGAAGGCCATAGATTTAGCTTCTTCTTATGACAGTAAGATTTTAATTGAAAAGGGGCTAGAGGACATAAGAGAGATAGAATGCGCTGTTTTAGGGAATGATGAACCCCGGGCTTCAGTCGTAGGAGAAGTCAGACCGGCAGGAGAATTTTACGATTATGATTCAAAGTATATTGATGGAGGGACTCAATTGATTGTTCCGGCAGAATTACCTGATGACGTATCCAAAAAGATTCAAGAGATTGCCCTATGTGCCTTTAAAGCTGTTGACGCTGTTGGGATGGCTCGAGTAGATTTTTTTGTCAGCAAAAAAGAGAATAAAATATATTTGAATGAAATTAATACTATCCCCGGTTTTACTTCTGTCAGTATGTACCCTCGTTTATGGGTGGCGAGTGGCATACCTTATCCTGAACTGATTGACCGATTAATCCAATTGGCTTTAGAAAAGAACCAGGATAAAAATCAGAATAAAATATCTTACGACAAATCAAAACTTTTAGATAAATAATATTAAAAATTTTATTGTTAATTTAAGAAAGGAGATACTGATGATTAAAGATTTAGTTAAAAAGAACAGAAGTTATCGAAGATTTTATGAGGATTTTACAATTGAGCGGAATACTTTAGAGGAGCTGGTAGATCTAGCCAGACTTTCGGCTTCAGGTGGCAATACGCAATCTTTAAAATACATTTTATCTTGTGAGAAGAAAAAAAATGATTTAATTTTTCCTACTTTAGCCTGGGCAGGTTACTTAAAGGATTGGCCTGGTCCTGGTGAAGGGGAAAAACCTTCTGCCTATATCATTATGCTGTTTGATAGAGAAATCACTAAAAACTACTGGTGCGACCCGGGGATTGCTGCCCAGAGTATCCTTCTGGGGGCAACCGAGAAGGGATTGGGAGGATGTATATTTGCCTCGGTGAAAAGGGACGAGTTGAGGCTTGCCTTAAAAATTGAGGAAAAATATGAGATTTTGTATGTATTGGCTATTGGTAAACCTAAAGAAAAAGTTATGCTTGAAACAGTTGGTCCCGAGGGAGATATAAAATATTGGCGGGATAGTCAGGGAGTCCACCATGTACCCAAGAGGTCTCTCAGAGAGATTATCCTTGAGTGATTTAAAATAAAAGATAAATAAGGAAATGTTTTAAAATGAAAGTGAAGCAGAAAATAAACCATTACCAAATACCAGGTTATTTTCTATTATGAAAGGAAAAAAATGAATAAAAATCCAGTTGCTACAATAAAGATGGAAAATGGAAAATCGATAACAATTGAATTGTATCCTGAAATTGCTCCCAATACTGTAAATAACTTTATTTCACTTATAAAGAAAAAATTTTATGATGGCCTTTCATTTCATAGAGTTATTCCTGATTTTATGATTCAGGGAGGGTGCCCTAATGGAACAGGAACTGGCGGTCCCGGGTATGGAATAAAAGGAGAATTTTTATCAAATGGTATTAAGAATGACTTAAAACATAAAAAGGGCGTGATAAGTATGGCGCGCAGCAGCGAGCCAAATAGTGCAGGCTCACAATTTTTTATAATGCACGAATATGCACAACATCTGGATGGAAATTATGCAGCGTTCGGTAAAGTAATTGAAGGAATGGATGAAGTTGATAGAATAGTAAATGTTAAGAAAGATAGAAATGATAAGCCGATCAACCCAGAGATTATAAAGGATATAACTGTTGACTATTTTGTAGAAGATTATCCCGAATCTGGAATAGAAATGAGTTAAAAAGGAGACAGACTACTTTTTACTTTTTTAATTTTAAATATTTGGTAAAAAAGCAGCCTGCCCTCTTTTTTCTTTATTATGCGTCGTTATGTCTTTAGTTAGTGCAAACTTTATTGAGGGAGTTAGATGGGAAAAAGAATACTACTTTTTCTATCTTTTCTTTCTTTTTCTTAACTCGATACTCAATACTGTATACTTGATACTATTATAATTTTGACGAAATAGAAATCATGTGTTACTATTTTGATAATAGTAATACATGATTGGAGAAATTAATGTCTGGAATAGTCCGTTTTGGTGTATCATTAGAAAAAGAACTTTTGGAAAAATTTGATAGACTTATCAAAGAAAAGAAATACCCAAACCGTTCAGAGGCAATACGAGATTTAATCAGAGAGAATCTAGTAAAGAAAGAATGGATAGAAGGAAAAGAAGTGGCTGGAGCGATTACTTTAGTCTTTGACCACCACAAGAGAGAGCTAGTAAACACCTTAACCGATATCCAGCATGATTTTTACCAGTTGATTATCTCCAGCCAGCACATTCACTTAGACCACAACAATTGTTTGGAGATAATAGTGGTAAGAGGAAAACCGACAGAGGCGCGAGAGTTGGCAGATAAATTAAGGGCAGTTAAAGGAGTAAAATACGGAGCTTTATCTATTGCTACCACCGGAAAAGAGTTGGTTTAAAAAATAAGTTTTCGGTTTGCATTTATTGGTTTTCATATATGAAATATTTAATAAAGGCTGATGACCTTAATTTTTTTACCTTTATTCGTAGCACGAAAATAAAATTAGTATATAGTATTTAGTATATAGAAAATACAGTAATAAGTAATAAGTGATGAGTAATGAATTGCAAGTTACAGGTTTACTAATTTAATTGGTCAATTGGTCAATCGTTGAATTGGTGAATTAAAAAAAATCCAGGAGGAAAGATGTGAAGAATTTAAATTTTAGGGCGATTTTAATTTTAAGTTTGGTGGCAGTATTTTTACTCGGGAGTATGGCAGCCAGTGCTCATTTCGGAATGATAATCCCTTCTGATGATATGATAACCCATGATGACAATAAAAGTATTAGTTTAAAAATACAATTTATTCATCCCATGGAAGGCGATTTTATGAACATGGATAAACCAGCACAATTTGGAGTTTTGGTTCAAGGTAAGAAAATTGATTTACTCAATACACTTCAGGAGAAAAAAATTAACGATTGCACTACCTGGGAGACTAATTATCAGATAAAACGCCCGGGTGACCAAATCTTTTATGTTGAGCCACAACCCTATTGGGAACCTGCAGAGGATTGTTTTATCATTCACTATACTAAAGTGATTGTAAATGCCCTCGGTCTGGAAGTAGGTTGGGATAAAGAAGTAGGACTAAAGACTGAGATCGTCCCTTTAACGCGGCCATATGGCCTTTGGACGGGAAATGTTTTTCAGGGGATTGTGAAAGTTAAGGGCGAAGAAGTGCCTTATGCGGAAGTAGAAGTGGAATATTACAATCAAGATGGCCAGGTCAAATGCCCTGCTGGCCCAATGGTTACCCAGGTGATTAAAGCTGACCAGAACGGAGTATTCACTTATGCTATGCCCCGGGCAGGTTGGTGGGGATTTGCAGCTCTTAATGAGGATGAAGAAAAAATAAAACATGATGGAGAGGAGAAATCAGTAGAAATAGGGGCAGTGCTCTGGGTCAAGACTTACGATATGTAATAAATAAATAGAAGGGAAATATTTTATGCATATTTCAGAAGGGATACTATCTGCGCCGGTATTGGTTACAGGTGCGGGTTTGACTGCTGCAGCAGTAGCGTATAGTTTAAAGAAGATGGAACACAAAGAAGTGCCTAAAGTAGCCATTCTATCTTCTGTTTTTTTTGTGGCTTCTTTAATTCATGTTCCTGTCGGTCCTTCAAGTGTGCATCTGATTTTAAATGGAATTATAGGGGTATTATTGGGTTGGTCCGCCTTTCCAGCAATATTGGTTGCTCTTACCTTACAAGGTCTGCTCTTTCAATTTGGAGGCATTACTACCCTGGGAGTGAATACTTTTAATATGGCTTTTCCGGCAATTATCTGCTTCTATCTTTTTAATCGAGGAGTGAGAGGGAAAAATAATTTTGTTGCCCTGAGCTTAGCCTTTGTTTGCGGATTTCTAGCGGTATTATTAAGTGGAGTTATGGTAGCAGCTGCCTTGGTCTTTACCGGAGAATCTTTCTTGCAGGTAGCTAAATTAGTGCTGATTGCTCATCTACCGGTGATGATTTTAGAAGGAGTGTTAACTGCATTTTGTATAGGATTCTTGAGGAAAGTTAGGCCGGAAATATTAAATATTTGATTACATAGATTAATTCAGTATATTTCAGTATATTTTAAATATATCGAAAAGGTAAAATGAAAAATAAGCTATATTTAATTTTGATATTTATTTTTTTAATCATTATAATGATGGATGTTTCGGTCTTTGCCCACAAAGTCAATATCTTTGCTTATGTAGAAGGGGGGAAAATCTACACCGAAAGTTATTTTAATGATGGTAAAAAGTGTATGGATTCAAAGATTGAAGTATTTGATAACCAGGAAAATAAACTATTTGAAGGACTAACTGATGAGGAAGGAATGCTTTCTTTGGAGATATCTCCAGAAGATATAATAGATGGAGATTTAAAAGTAGTTCTTACTGCCAGCATGGGACATCGAGCAGAATATATTATCCCAGCTAATGAACTGAGAGGTGTCACGGAGTTAACTCAAGAAAAGCCCGAAGAATCCGCATCTAAGGTTTCTCCTGAAATTTCCTCCTTCGATGTAAAAGAAATTCAATCATTGATAGAAGATACTCTGGATGAAAAGTTGATGCCGATTATAAGAGAGATTAAGAAATCTCAAGAAAATAGGATTTCACCTACCGAGATAATCGGGGGCATCGGTTATATCGTTGGCATCTTTGGAATGATTGCTTATTTTTTAAGCCGCAATAAATAATTTTAAAATATATTTTTAGGTGATTAATTTGATTAAAGAAAAATTTTCGGAAGGGGACTCTACCCTTCATAGGCTCGACCCGCGAGTAAAGATTATCGTGGCTTTATTGTTTTCAGTCATGATTGCTCTTACTGATAAATATACCTTATTGATAGGTGGATTATTATTTGCAATAGGGATAGTAGCTATTGCCCGTTTGAAGATCAAAGAAATAATTTCCCGTCTTTTGGTAGTGAACAGTTTTATCTTTTTATTATGGTTGATGCTTCCCTTTACCTTCCCCGGTAAAAATATTTATACTTTAGGCTCGTTAAATATTTCTCAGGAAGGCATCAAATATGCCCTTTCAATTACTATAAAATCCAACGCTATTATTTTGGCTGGGATTGCTCTTCTTTCTACTTCCTCAATATTTAACCTGATTCACGCCTTGCGTCATCTACATTTTCCTGATAAACTAACTCAGTTATTTTTCTTTACTTATCGCTATACTCAAACAATTCACTCTGAATATATAAGATTAAATAATGCTATAAAAATAAGAGGTTTTAAACCCCAGACTAATTTTCATACTTACAGAACTTATGCCTATTTAGTCGGGATGATGTTAGTCAGAAGTTATGACCGCTCCAAAAGAGTCTATAATGCGATGCTTTGCCGGGGATTCAAGGGAAAATTTTGGACTTTAAATCATTTTGTATTTAAAAAATCTGATTTTGTAGCAGGGATTGTGATGCTAAGTTGTATTATGGGATTGGTGTTATTATCATGAAAGAAAAAGAGAAAGAAGATGTCATTAAAATTTCTGATCTTTCCTTTGCCTACCCCTCGCGGGATTATGTATTTAAGGCGTTCAATTTTAATTTTTTAAAAGGAGAAAGGATAGGTCTGGTTGGGCCCAATGGAAGCGGGAAGACGACTCTTTTCCATCTTATTATGGGACTTTTATATCCCACAAAAGGGAAGATTGAGGTTTTTGGAAAAGAACGGAAAGTAGAGAACGATTTTGTAGAAGTTAGAGAAAGAATCGGTCTTGTATTTCAGGATCCTGATGACCAATTATTTAGTCCTACTGTGGCCGAAGATATCGCTTTCGGGCCTTTAAATCTAAGAAAAAATTATCAGGAAACTAAAAAGATTTTGAAAGAAACCTTGGAGACTCTTGGATTAGCTGGTTTTGAAGATAGGATTACTTATAATCTCTCCTATGGTGAGAAAAGGTTAGTTTCTCTGGCTACAGTATGGGCAATGCAGCCGAAGATTTTATTGCTTGATGAACCTACCATTTGGCTTGACGAAGAGACTATTGAAAAGATAGTCCAAATTTTAAATAGCCATCCCCATTTATCTTATATCATTATCTCTCATGACAAAAAATTTTTAAAAGAAACGACGAATTGTATTTACCTGATGGATAACGGGAAGATAAATAAAACATCTTTTTTATAAATTTCATCTCTCGATTTTTTAATATTTTTATCTTATTCTATTTATTTATATTATTTTTATTTTTGAAATGCATTTGTTATAATGAAATAACACTATTTCTTTAGGAGATACGATTCACGAGATACGAAATACAAAATAGGGGGAGAGGAAATGAAAATTGGAATTATAGGGATGCCTTTAACCGGGAAGACTACTCTATTTAATCTTCTAACTAGCCAACGTAAAGAGGTTTCTGCATTTTCTACAAAAGGCACAAAAAATATTGGCATTGCTACCGTTTACGATCAGAGAATAGAATATTTAAGTTCCCTTTATCATCCCAAAAAAACCACTTACGCTGCCATTGAATTTGTGGACATTGGTGGGATTTCTCCCGAGTTACCAACAAAAGAAAAGGTAGAGATATTTAGTCTTATCCAGGATGCTGAGGCCTTGCTGTTGGTCATCAGGTTATTTGAAGATCCGATGGTTGCTGGCCAGAAAGATCCGGTTGTTCAGATAGAAAATTTAAAGTGTGAACTTTTATTTAGGGATTTAGAGGTAGTAGAAAATCGATTAGGACGTTTAGAAAAAACAAAGCGGAAATTGACTCATGAGGAATTGGTAGAGATGGAAATTTTGAAGAAATGTAACCAGGGACTGAGCGATGATCAGTTTCTTTCTAATCTTGAATTTTCTGAGGATGAATTAAAAAAGATAAGCGGTTTCGGTTTTTATACCTTAAAACCGATTATTATTGCTCTAAATCTTGGTGAAGAACAATTTAAAACAAAATTATATCCCCAAAAGGAAAAATTAGTTCAGGTTATTCAGGATGGCAATATGGCCAGTTTAAGTATTTGTGGTAAGATTGAAATGGAAATAAGTCAGCTGGAACCAGATGAGAGGCAAATATTTTTAGATGATTTGGAACTAAAAGAATCGGGGATTGAAAGATTATCACGGGTGTGTTATCAGCACCTGGGATTGATATCTTTTTTCACTGTGGGCGAAGACGAAGTGAAGGCCTGGACTATTAAAAAAGGGACTATTGCCAAAAAAGCTGCCGGAAAAGTACATTCCGATATAGAAAGAGGCTTTATCCGGGCAGAAATAGCAAAATATCAGGATTTGGTTACTTTGGGCTCTATGCATACAGTAAAAGAAAAAGGGTTACTAAAGATTGAAGGGAAAGATGCCATCATTGAAGATGGTGATATAATTAATTTCCGATTTAATATTTAAGACAAGCTTTCAAGCTGACAATATTCAGTTAATAGTTTCAAGATACGAAATTATAACGGCAACGGGCTAATACTAATCGCTACCCGCTATACGTTCCACACTATAATACGAGATACGATTCACGAGATACTAGATACGGAAATATTAACAGTTGACAAAAATATTTTTTTATATTATAATCACTACTAAAGTAGTAGTGATAGTAGTCATTAAGCGAGGTGATTTCATGAGACTTTCTACCAGAGCAAGATATGGCACAAGGTTAATGTTAGAATTAGCCTTGAATTTTGAAAAGGGAACCGTTTTTTTAAAGGATATTGCTGAAAGGGAAGAGATTTCAGAAAAATATTTAAGTCACCTGGTTATACCTCTTAGGGCCAGTGGGTTGATAAGTTCTTCTCGAGGAGCCCATGGAGGGTATAGGTTAGCCAAATCTCCTTCTCAAATAACCCTAAAAGAGATTGTACAAACTCTGGAAGGGGGAATAAGTTTTGTGGAATGTGTAAAAAATCCTTCCGTTTGTCCCAGAGTTTCCAAATGTGCAACTCGAGGTATCTGGGAAAGATTAGATAAAAAAATTTCCGATGAACTTAGTTCTGTTAGTTTAGCGAATTTAATGAACTCGCAAAAAGAAATAGACTAATTATTACTATCGTATTTCAAAAATATTAAATAAACAAAAGAGGTGAAATTGATGAGATTATTAGTTATGGTTTTAATAATAGTATTTATATTTCCGGTTCTTGCATTTGCTGATGTAGAGGGCTGTGGATTTATGGAGGGATGGGATCACATGATGAATTTTGGATTTGGAGGAGGAATATTTATGATGTTTATATTTGCACTTGTTATTGGATTGATAATTTATTTTATCATCACCAATACAAAATCTAATAGATCTGCCGGGGGATCTAACGAAACTTCCTTAGACATTATTAAAGAACGATTTGCAAAGGGAGAAATTACCGAAGAAGAATTTGAAAAAATGAAAAAAACTTTAAAAAAGTAATTAAGTTTTTTTATAAGAAGTACATTTTGATAAAAAATTAATAAATAAAAGATTCGTTAGGAGAAAGTCATGGACATATTGTCAGCTATTGGTAATACGCCGCTTGTTGAGTTAAATAATCTAAATGGAAATTCAAAGGTAAGAATTTTTGGCAAGCTTGAAGGAAATAATCCTGGTGGCTCGATAAAAGATCGTCCTGCTTATTATATGGTAAAAAAGGCAGAAGAGTCGAGAGAACTAACCAGAGGGAAAATAATACTTGAGGCCACTTCAGGGAATACCGGAATTGCCCTGGCAATGATAGGAGCAGCCAAAGGATATAAAGTTACACTTTGTATGCCTGAATGTGTGAGTTTAGAAAGACGCAGTATTATTGAGGCATTTGGGGCTGAAACAGTGCTTACTCCTGCAAATGAAGGGACTGATGGTGCCATTAAAAAAGCTCACCAGCTCATTACCGAACAACCGGGTAAATATTTTATGCCCAATCAATTCGAAAATGAGAATAATGTTCTTGCTCATTATGAGACCACCGGGCCAGAAATATTTTCACAAACTAATGGAGAAATAGATGTCTTGGTAGCCGGCATTGGGACCGGAGGAACTTTAATGGGGACAGGTAAATATCTCAAGGAAAAGAAACCAGAAATTAAAGTTGTAGGGATTGAACCTACAGTGGGGCATAAAATCCAGGGGCTTAAAAATATGCAGGAATCAA
>DASRME010000398.1:0-3152 GCA_035648095.1 Atribacterota bacterium
ATTATAGAGTGTACATTCGGTAAATTAGCAATCAATTCAATTTTTTGGACATATTGCTGCAATTTTAATTTTACTATATCGAAATTATTACTTAAAATAACAGCCTGACAAGTAGTTTGTAATCTAATAACTTTATGTAAATTATGCCATAAAAGCTCACTTGCAAGCTCCTGAGTACAACTTAAAGCTTCTTTTGAAACTTCTAAAGATTCACAAAGTGAAACAAGATCAATTAATGTATTTTGCATTTCTTCTAATTTCGACACTTGTAGAAAGGTTGGTTCTGAGCTTCTTTTTAATTTATCTTGCCAAAGATCCCAACAACAATCTACGGTGTCTTCTACTGAAAGAAATTCAATTAGTAATTCTAATTTTTCACTGGAATTGCATGGTTTTAAGTCAATATAAACATCTTTAGTAATATACCTACAATTACGAATTTCCTTACTTTTAAAGCTCCACCATTTATTTTTTCCACCTTCATCAAAATGTTTCTTAATAACTACAGCATCTTGAAACACTTTTTTTCGATTAAGAGCACTAGGAATAATTACCTCTAAAGCATGTATCTTTTTAGCACGCTCTTTTAACCCATTCATTTTTTCGGATAGAGCACCTAATAAATCCTTCCATGTGATATCGTTGCTTGTTAATACGTCAAATATAGCCTGTTTAGTCCAAGGTATTTGTCGTTTCTCAATGTTATTAACTGATTCAATTAATTTTGAAACAGAGTCTATTATCTTAGCAATATCATTGGGAGATTTTTTTATTAAAATTTGTCCTTCGTAAGAATTAAGCAAATCCTGCGTAGATAAAAAATTACTTTCAGCTTTATTATATTTGTTTATCATATCTGTAAATTCATTCTGGGAAATTAAATCTTTTTCGGGATCAGGAAGAAGTAATTGACATTCTGCTTCTATTTCAGGCTTAAGAAGATTTAAATCCTCTAGCAATATTCCTATTTCGCTTTGAGATAATGGAACCTCTTGCTCAAAGCTAATTTTATCTACAAACCATTTAAACTTCTCGGATTCTGCTTTTAAAAGTCGAGCAATCTTTGCAGATGTACCGCGATATTTTCCATTAATAATACTTTGTTCTATGGTTTCAGATTCACGTATTGAACGTATCCTATAATTTATCTCTTCCTTTTCAGATATAAGAGATTGTATTTTGTTTTCTAATTTATTAATATTATCTAGCACTAAACTATTATTCCATATATTTTGTTTATTAAGGATGCTATTAACACTTAATTCTAATGATTGTTTCTCTTCTAACCCATTCCCCAATAAACTAATGCATAATGGCCGTATTTGCTCAGGCATTTGTGAATATAGTACTTTTAAAGCACGCGGAGTTTTAGCTGTGACTAATATCCGTTTTCCGGTAGCAAGAAAATGACAAATAAGATTTGCTATAGTATGAGATTTCCCAGTTCCAGGGGGTCCCTGGACAAGAAGCCCTTTGTTAGGTTGTAGCTTGTATATAATTTCACGTTGCTCTTTATTAAATGGTTTCGGGAAATAAATATTTTGGTCTACTTTTACATTGTTACCTTCACATCCGCCTGTACTGTTTTCAATATTTATATTACCCTCACAAAGATTAGAAAATTCTGCTGGAAATTCACCACCTGATTCAATTTGTTCCCTTATTTTTTTTAGCGTTTGTTCTAACCCTCTGATAGACCGTTTTCGTAGTATTAACGCAGGAGCAAACTCTACGATAGGTTTTTCTTCTGCGCTCTTTTGATTTTTTAGAGTATTATAATATTCACCTTGTCCTTTATCTGCAAGAGAATTAGCAATTACTTTAAGTACAGAATCTATAGAAGAATGATCCCAAGGATTGTCTTTAGCGGTAAGTAACCCTTCCATGACAGTTTGTTTCAAATTAAGGGGTTGATCTTCGATATCGAGCATATCAAGTTCAACAGTCATTTCAGCACCGTCCATAGCAGGCCTTACGGTAAACTTACCTAATCTTGCTTCAAAAGCTAATAATGCTTTCGCGGTAATAAGATGGCGTTTTGTAATGTGATCAGAAGGTGAACGCCAAGATAGAAGACCAAGTCCTAGAATAAGTTCGTATTGTTCTCCAAGTTTTTGTTGTTCTTGGTAAATTGAAAAAAGTTTAGCATAGACTCTTTGCACAGATTGCCATTTTTGATATAAATCCACCCAGGTAAACCATATTGACTCAACAAATTTCTCCCATTTTTCAGAAACTTCAGGGTAATCAATTAAAAAAATAGTTTTATTTACTGTAATAAATTCATCTACTTGTGTGTTTTCTGGTTCCGCATCGGGGTTTTTTACTTTTTCCTGAATGATAATGCTTGGAAGTAGCTTAGGAATGTCTTTAGTATTTTTTAAAGTTAACCTATCAATCCATTTTTCACATATTTTGGGAATTCCATCTAAAACTGGTTCACTATATTTTTTAATATAAATCCAAACATCTTCATCGAAATCTTCGTTTTTCCCCAATGCACGAGTAAAACAACATTCTGAATCATCGGGAATTTCGCTCAGCCAAAGGACACTTTGGTAATCTTTAAGATTCCGAACATTTTTTAATTTAAGATGCTCTAATTCTGTAAGATAATCCAGTAACTTTAAAGCTTTATTTTTGATAAATTTTAATGAATCTGAAGATTTAATATTTAATATTTTACAAATACCCCCTAAAAATAATATTTATACGAAAAATTATTAAATCCGACTTTTGGTGTTAATAATTTATATTTGATTCTTCTAATTAAATTCCAAAAGTCCGTATTCTTAAATTTTTTTAATTTCTATTCACTCTAGTAATATTAGAGTGCAAAACTAAGAAACAATATTATAGTCAAATGTTGAGACCTGACCCTTTTTTTCTCTTTGTTTTACTTCATTTAGATTTTTTCATTTCGACTTTTTTTAATAATTTCGGAATATAAAAAATAAATGTTCTCACTAGTTGGAATTACAGTAGAAAAAACTATAAAACAATGCAATGTAATTGAAATTATTTATAAACTAAAGCGCAAGATAAATAGGATAAATAGCTTATATTCAATTCCTTTCTTTTGGTATATTATACCAAAAGAAAGGAATTGCACTAGCAACTTGAGTCCAAGCTGTCCCTATTATTTCATAGAC
>DASRME010000399.1:0-3059 GCA_035648095.1 Atribacterota bacterium
TCCAAAGATTAGCAGAGAAAATCTTAACATATTGAATGTTAGTGTCAAAGCGATACTCTTTGATGGCGCTAATAGCAAGCTACTGGTTGTACCTGAAAATTCCAAGCAAGAGCTCATTGTCTCCCTGCCACAGAACAAGCAATTTGATTATATAAAAACTAAGGATAAGATAAAAATAGGTTGGGATCCTGAAGCTGCTGTGTGCTTTAATAAAATAGATGGTAAAATATATGAGGAACTCTAAAATATCTAAAATAAGATGGAGTTTTATTATATTCTTCATCCCAGTTTTTTTATGGTTGTTTTTATTAATTATACTTCCGCATCTCGAGCTTCTTAGAATGTCATTTCTGGGAAGGTCAGGGTTTACTCTGCAAAATTACACCGCTTTCTTCACTGAACCTATTTATTGGCTTACCTTCGTGCGGACAGCGTTGTATTCTATTCTTGTAACATTTATTGTTCTGATTATTGCCCTTCCTATCGCCTTTTTTATTACTAAGGTGGTTAATTTAAGAATACAGGGAGTATTGTTGGTTTTACTTTTAGTCCCATTTTGGGTGAGTGAATTAATCAGAGTTTACGGGTGGATGATACTCTTACGGGAAAGCGGAGTTCTTAACCATTTTTTAGTTGGAATAGGTTTATTTAAGCAGCCCACAGAGATGCTTTACAATGATATTACCATGATAATGGGATTGGTTTATACATCTATGCTTTTTATGATTATACCCATTATAGGTGTCATGGAAAGTCTTGATGATTCTCTTATCGAAGCAGCCTACGACTTGGGGGCAAAGAAGATAGCAATATGGCGTGAAATTATCATTCCCTACTCAATGCCCGGAATTATTTCTGGAAGCATCATTGTATTTATGCTGGTTCTTGGCAGTTATTTAACTCCAAAACTTATGGGTGGCAAGAACTCTCTATGGTTTACCGAACAGATATATAATCAGATCATAACTTATTTTAATTGGAATCAGGGAGCTGCATTTGGATTTCTGTTGTTAATCTTATCCTCACTTATCATATGGGTCGCATTGAAATTAAGCAAACAAGATTTCAGGAAGGTAATTAAATGATACGAACATTACCAAACTCTAAAAGTTATTTATCGGGTTACAAACTTTTTATCCTTTTCTATTTTATATTTCTATTTGCTCCGCTTGTTATAACCATGATTCTTGCATTTAACAACTCTATGTTTCCATCTTTACCATGGAAAGGACTTACTCTTGACTGGTTTTTTGGAAAAGGACCTGAGAAAATAGGTATATTTTATGACAAAATGAATTTAAGAGCGATAGCAACTTCCTTTAAAGTTGCAATTTCAGTTTCTATACTTTCAAGTATTGTAGGAACCATGGCTGCTTTCCTCTTTGAACAGGAAGATTTCAAGTTTAAGGGTGCTTTATATTTCCTAATGATTGCCCCACTGGTAATACCCGGAGTAATTCTTGGCATATCCATACTGTTATTTTCTACTACAGTAGGGTTATTTATTGAGGATACCTTTGGCATTGATATAAAAATACTTAGGCCAGGTTTCTGGCTTATAGTGCTTGGACAATTTTCATTTATAACTACCATCGTAACAATGACTATTTCTGCAAGACTTAAAAAATTTGATAGGACACTTGAAGAAGCCGCATCCGATCTTGGTGCAAATCGATTTGCAGTTATCTGGTTTATTACCCTTCAATATCTCAAGCCTTCAATTATAGGAGGAGCTGCAATAGCGTTTCTTATGTCATTTGAAAATTTTAATACTACGACATTCCTTATTAGTTCTCAGCCTACCCTACCTATAATTTTATATCAACAGGTAAGAGATGGATCGACACCGGTTATCAATGCAATATCTTTTATTCTAATAATGAGTGTTTCAATTGTTGCAGTAGCGAATTTATATTATGGGAACAAAGAGAAAAATTAGTTCAAGCATAATACAGAAAACCGTCCCCTATATTATTCTACTGAAGCGATAAAGATATCACCAATAGCCAGGAGGTCATCTTTTTTTAGCTTTTTTCCCTGGGATACATTTTCAAAAATAGCTCTTCCCAGGGCAGCAATCAGGGAATATAAAAATTGATCTCCGCTCACTTTTTTACCGGAAGATAAATTGACTTCTCTAAACAGGTCGCCTGCTTTCTTCTGGTTTTTTCTTAATTTTTCGAAGAGTTCATTGATCTTCTTCTTGCTCTCTTCCTTATGCATAAAATCATAGCTGATTCTTTGCATAATAATAAAAATTTTAGAATTTTCTTCTAAAAGATTTATATAGAAATCTACGATTAACTCAATCCGTTGTTTGATATTACTTGTAATAGAAATTATTTCACTGGTCTTTTCAAAAATCTTTTTTAGATTTGCTTCCAGAAGCTCTGAAGCTAAATCTATTTTAGAAGGGAAATAATAATAAATAGTAGATTTTTTTACCCCGGAAAGTAAGGCGATATCATCCATGGTGGCTTCATAGAAACTTTTTTTAAAGAAGATATCCTGGGCAGCTTCTAAAATTTGTTCTTTTTTATTCATATTTTCTATTTCCATTAAAAAGACCACTCTCCTGAAAGATATATTCCCTCCACGCTTCCCAGCTGTCCCAGCTTTGAATCTTGGTTACCGAAAACAGAAACATAAGAAAGAGTAACTGAAAAATCATCGGTGAAATCATAACTGGCACCGATAGAATTTACCATACTTCCATCATGGAGACTGATGATGCCTATATATTCGGGGGTCAGCTTACTATCTTCTAATTCTTTATTGGCATTTAAATAGATATAAGGGGAACATTCATTTCCTTCTTCAAGAGAGTAGAAGCCCCAGATAAAGCCTACATTTAAATAGAGGTTGGAGGAGGTAGTATAGTCTGCACCGATTACTGCTTTTATGTAGGGATCCTTTAATATATTTTCACCTTGAAATTGCCAGGTTTGAGGAACTATATAAGCCAGATCACCTCTTAAAGTAGCCCCTTCAATGCCGGGGAAATCTCCCTGAAATTCAAAACCGAAAACACTTTTTTGGGGATACCCTAATCCTAAATT
>DASRME010000400.1:0-2174 GCA_035648095.1 Atribacterota bacterium
ACCTGACCTTAGAGAAATTAACGAAGTATTCGGAATCGTAATCAATAAAGAAGAAGATGCTATTAAAGCAGCAAAACAAATTATCCAAAGAGGGGCTGAAATAGGTGTAGTTTCTCTGCAAAATGAAAAAGATATCATTGCTACCAAAGATGAAATATGGTTTGCAGAAACTACCTATCATGAAATCGTAAATATAATCGGAGCGGGCGATGCTTTGATTGCCGGATTTGCAATCGCCCTAACCGAAGAAGGGAAAAATATTGAAGAGGCAATAAAATTCTCTATTGCTTGCGCTTTAGCCAGTGCACTAAAAGAAGAAGAGGAATTTAGCTCAAGGGAAGAAGTAGAGAAATGTCTTCAATGTGTTAATATTAAAAGAATATAAAGTTATATTGAGAGGGAATTAATCTAATTGAAAATAAAGGATATTATGATTCGAGATGTTACCAGTATCTTGGCCACATGTAAATTAATAGATTTACTGGGTATATTATCCAGACATAAAATTACCGGGCTTCCAGTAGTTAATAATGATCAAGAGATTGCCGGATTTATATCTCTACATGACGTAATCAGAGCTACCCTGCCGAATTATTTGGGAATCATAAATAGTAATTCCATTCTTTCTGAATTTATTCAATTATCTAAAAGTTTAAAAGAATACTCTCAACGTCCAGTAGAAGAATTTATGAGAAAAAATATTATTACACTCGATGAAGATAATAATGAAGTTTTAGCAGCGGATCTACTTATTAGAAATAAAATACAAAGACTTCCTGTCTTACGAGATGGGAAATTAGTAGGAATAGTAACGCTAACTGATATTTGCCGAGTACTTATGGAGAATAATAAAAATCAGAATAATTAAAGGCAGTAAGATTGACCAAAGAGGCTTTTTATTTAATATTATTAATAATTCGAAAAGGATTAAAGAAGTATATAATGAAAAAAGGACTATTTATCACTTTTGAAGGGCTTGAAGGGTGTGGTAAAACTACCCAGGCTAAGATGCTTTTTGATTTTTTAACCAAACAAAAAATACCTTCTATTTATACTAAAGAACCGGGGGGTACAAAGATTGGAGATAAAA
Organism: Atribacterota bacterium; assembly: GCA_035648095.1. Classification (GTDB taxonomy): domain Bacteria; phylum Atribacterota; class Phoenicimicrobiia; order Phoenicimicrobiales; family Phoenicimicrobiaceae; genus Sediminicultor. The sequence continues at coordinate 1,091 of DASRME010000400.1, forward strand.
TACGTAAAATTCTTTTAGACCAAAAATATGATGGTATGGATTATAAGACCGAAATGCTATTGTTTTTGGCCTCTCGTGCAGAAAATGTTAGATTAATTATTTTGCCAGCATTAAAAAAGGGGAAAGTAGTGATATCTGATCGTTTTTATGATTCTACTACTGCTTACCAAGGGTACGGAAGAGGCATAGATGTAAAAATTATCAACCATCTAAATAGCTTAGTTGTAGAGAAGGCCATCCCCGACTTAACCTTTATTTTAGATATTAATCCAGATGAAGGATTAAGGAGATCAACTTCTTTCGGTAATTCAAATGAAATGCGATTTGAAAAAGAATTTATAAATAAAAAAATTATCGAAGGGAAATTATTTTTAGAAAGAGTTAGATACGGCTATTATCAACTATCGCAAGGAGAAACAGGTAGAATTAAAATAATCGATGCTAATAGGAACAAAGAAGAAATATTCGAAGACATAGTTAAAATTGTAAAAAGAAAGATAGTGGATAGCCAAAATAGTATATAGTATATAGTATGTCGTATATCGTAAGAAATTTAAAACTTAAAACTTTTTTCTTAAGTCTTAGTTAGCCAATCTGATTTAATTTATTAACTAGCTAACTAATTATATACACTTTCTGAATTCTATTTTTCTAACGATATACGATATACGATATACGAAATACGAAATACGAAATACGGGGAGTAGTTTTATGTCCTTTAATGATATAGTTGGACAAGAAAGAGCAATAAAAATACTTACAAAATCTATAAAAGAGAATAAAATTTCTTCATCTTATATTTTTATTGGGAGTGAAGGAACTGGTAAAAAGTTTACTGCGATAGAATTCGCCAAGGCAGTAAATTGCTTGAACCTTAATAAAGATTTTGAAGCTTGTGAGAATTGCCAGTCATGCAATGAGATTAATAAACAATATTGCCCAGATTTAAAAATAGTTAAAGCAATAAAAGACACGATAAAAATTGAACAAATAAGAGAAATACGAAAAGATATAGAACTAAAGCCGTTTAAAATTAAAAAAAAAGTATATATAATAGACAAAGCAGAAAAAATGACCCTTGAGG
>DASRME010000401.1:0-6201 GCA_035648095.1 Atribacterota bacterium
TTTAATTCACTATATACTAATTAACTTTCTGATTCCCTCTTCTTCCATAACACAATACTCTACGTTCAATAAGTCCTAATATATTCTACTCTAAATCATCTCAATAGTAAAGGTAAAATTCAAACTAATATTAAAAACAGTATCTTAAAAATACCATCAATATTATTTTAACTTATCTTTTTACCTGATACTTAAATAACTTCTTTATCTTTTATATATAAACCATTGCGGCAAATTTTCAGGATATCAAAATTATTAGCAAAATAAGAAATCCAGGCTTCTGCCACATATCGGGGATTTAAATTTCCCTGCTGTCCTATTTTAAGGTCCAAATTAAATTCTAAATTCGGATTTTTAAATTTATGCATCTTTATATCTAAAATTAATGGTCTTATATCAACCATTTTAATCCCATTCTTCGTCTGTTTTTCTATAATAATTTCTTCTAAATTTATAAATCTTTTAATATTTTTATGTATCTCTTTATTTAACTCTTTAAATTCATCCTCCTGATTTTTAGCTCCCGAATTTAATAATTTTTCTTTTACTTTTAGAGTGATAATATAAGTTGCTCTATCGATTATTTTTACTAAAGAATCAGTAGAGGAAGGGAGTATTTTAGCCCTTAATATCGTCAACCCCTGAGGTAAAACTCGATTTAATTTCTCAACTAACTCCTCAGCTACTATTTCTTTTTTTAGCTTAATATCTAAATATTCGGAGATGCTACTGATTCCTAAAGGTAAAGGAGGACCAAAAGATATTCTGAATCGTGGATTAAAACCGTTGGAGATAGACATGGGGATGTTGGCTCTTCTTAGTGCACGGGTAAAAACCTGCACCAGGTTTAAATGGGAAATATATTTAATAGGTCCGTTTTTACAATATTTTACTCTAACTAATTGTTCCAAATAAAAAAATCTCCTTTCATAATACATACAATACGATTCTACTCCGGCTTCAGTAAGATACTGGCTTATGACTTCAGTTTCTTTGCTATATACTAGCGACTATTCACTAGCGACTAATTAACATACTCCGCATTTCATGCAATCCTCGAAGCGGCAATCAGGAGTCGTTTCTCCCTTTAAAGCTTTTTCTTTCTCTTTGAGCAAATATTCTTTCTTTACCCCGCAGGAGATATGATCCCAGGGTAAAATTTCATCTTCTTGTCTTGTTCTATTAACATAAAATGCCATATCAAGTCCGACCTCTCTAAATGCTCGTTGCCAAGCTTCGAAATTAAAATGTTCTCTCCAGGCATCAAATTTACACCCCAGAGAAAGAGCTTTTTCTAATACTTCACCTAATCTTCTGTCCCCTCGGGCAAAGACTGCTTCCAGATAAATCCGATCAATATCGGGATAACTAAAAGAAACATTTCTCCAATTTAACTTGTTTTTTAAATATCTTATTTTTTCAGATAATGATTCTCTTCCCTCCTGAGCCTCCCATTGAAATGGAGTATGGGGTTTGGGTACAAAAGCAGATACGCTAATATTTATATTAACTTTTCTTCCGGTTATTTCTCTTCCCATATGATCAACTTTACTAACCAATCTGACTATTCCTTCTATATCCTCTTCGGTTTCGGTGGGCAAACCGACCATAAAATAAAGTTTTATCTTCCTCCACCCTCTTTCGAAAGCCGCTCTTATCGAAGAATACAGATCATCTTCCTGAACATTTTTATTTATCACATCTCTTAATCTTTGCGTTCCTACCTCCGGAGCAAGAGTAAGACCAGTTTTTCTGACTCTCTGGACTTGCTGAGCTAAAGCAACAGAAAAGGAATCTATCCTTAAAGAAGGCAGTGAAACCCCCACGCCTTTTTCTTCAAATCGGTCTACTACTTTGGTAATCAATCTTTCTATTTCGCTGTAATCGCTTGAACTTAGAGAGGATAAAGATATCTCTTCATATCCAGTATGGGCGAGAATTTTTTCAGCCAATTCAAGCAAAGTGTCAACTGATTTTTCCCTTACCGGTCGGTAAATCATCCCCGCCTGACAGAAACGGCAACCTCGGGTACATCCTCGAAAAATTTCCAAAGTAATCCTATCGTGAACCACATCAATATTAGGGACGATTGGGAAAAGAGGATATGCTACTTGGTCAAAATTAGAAATAATCCGTTTTTTAATTACCGAACGATTTGCCTCTTTTGTAGGAGTAACTGCTTTAATCTTTCCGTCTTTAGAATAAGTTACTTCGAAATGAGAGGGAATATAAATACCCTCTATATGGGCAAGTTTTTTTAAAAGCTTAGCTCTATTCTGTTTTTTCTCTTTCCATTTTTTATAAACTTCTATAATTTCACCGACAATCTCTTCCCCTTCTCCGATTACAAATAAATCGAAAAAAGCCGATAAGGGCTCCGGATTAAAAGCCCCAGGTCCGCCGGCAATAATTAGAGGGTCATTCTCTTTTCTCTCTTCCGGCCTTAAAGGTATATGTCCAAGTTCGAGAAGATTTAGGATATTGGAATAACATAATTCATGTTGGATAGTAAATCCAACTATATCAAAAGAGTTTAAAGATCTATAGGCCTCTAAAGAAAAAATAGGTATCTGTCGTTCTCTCAGCAATCTTTCCATATCTATCGCAGGTGAAAAGACTCGCTCAGCCAGAGCATCTTCTCTCTTATTAATTATCTCATATAATATTTTAAATCCTAAAGAACTCATCCCAATCTCGTATAAATCAGGAAAGACCAATGCTATTTTAACTGTGGATATATTTTCTTCCTTTACTATTTCATTAAATTCTTTTCCAGTATACCTTCCTGGTTTTTCTACCTTATCCAATAATTCTTCAAATAATATTTTTTTAATGTCCAATCATTTTTCTCCTTCTAAGCATTTTACTAATTCAAAACTATACGCTAAACGCTACTCGCTATACGCTAATTTTTAACTAACGACTATTCACTAACGACTAAAAACAATTAACTTATTGGCCAATCATATCACCATTTTATCTTATGCAATTCCACATTCAGCAATATCCCTATCACTATCAAATTTGATATCATAAAACTTCCCCCATGGCTTAAAAAAGGTAGGGGTAATCCAGTGGCTGGTAACATCCCCATAGCCATTCCAATATTTACTACTATATGAAAAAATAAAAACGACACGGCACCAGTAGCCAATAAACTTCCTAATAAATCTCTAGCTTCTAATGCAATCTTTATTCCTCGCCATAAAATAATAACATATAATCCTAATAATAAGATAGTTCCGACAAATCCTAACTCTTCTCCTACTACAGAAAATATAAAATCAGTGTGCTGGGCAGGTAGAAAATTTAACTGGCTTTGTAGACCGCTAAAGATTCCATTCCCTAAAAAACCCCCCGAACCGATGGCAATCCTCGATTGGATAACATTGTAACCGCCCCCTAAAGGGTCCAGGTTAGGATTTAAAAATAAAATTAACCTATTTTTCTGATAATCTTTTAGAAAAGTCCAAAAAACTGGTATAGAAGATATGCCCGCTAAAAAAGTAAAAACTAAAAATTTTATCTTAATACCTGCCACAAATAACATGATAATAAGAATAGCTAAATACACTAACGAAGTTCCCAAATCCGGCTGCATAAATACTAATAAAATTAATAACCCGGTATAAGCAAAAGGAAGTAAATAATAGAAAAAGTTATCAAATTTTAGTTTATTTTTAGATAAAAAATCCGCTAAAAATATTATTAAGGCGATTTTAGCAAACTCAGAGGGCTGAAAATCAAAAGGTCCAATAACCAGCCAACGTCTTGCTCCATAAGTTAACCTACCAGAAATTATAACCATTACCAGTAAAACAATAGCCCCAAAATAGATTACTTTAGAATATCTTTCCAGGTGATGATAATCGATAAACATTATTATAGTTAAAAATAGAAATCCTGACAATATCCATAATGATTGCCGCTTTACGAAAAAATAAGGGTCACTTCCCGCTGTAACCGCCAAACGTGTCGAACTGTATAATATTAAAAGTCCATAAAAACAGAGAAACACTACTGCAAAAAGAAGAGTAAAATCTAAATTTTCAGTTAACCTATCTAATTTTTCTTTCAATTTCCCTCCTCCTAAGTAAAAAGGTAAACTTTTGTGCCAGGCACTAAAGTTTACCTTTTTATATTAAAATATTTTTCCAACATTGCTCGGGCTATGGGAGCGGCTTCTACTCCCCCTTCTCCTCCATTTTCTATAAAAACGGTAATACAAACTTCCGGATTCTCATAAGGGGCAAACCCGATAAACCAGGCGTGAGTCTCTCCCTGAGGATTTTGAGCTGTGCCGGTCTTCCCGGCTACTGCTAATTCTTGAATATTTGCTCTCCAACCCGTTCCTTTTAATATGGTCTGCCTTAGTCCCTCTTTAATAATTTTAAATGTATCTGAAGAAAAGTTTACTTTTTTATGAATCATCGGCATAATTTCTTCTATTGTGTTGCCATCGGCAGAAATAATCTTTTTTACTAAATGCAACTTATATACTTCTCCTTCTGAAGCGATAGTTGTAATAAGACTGTGCACCACTAAAGGGGTTAACAAAAGATATCCCTGACCAATAGAAAGATTTATAGTATCACCGGGAAACCAAATTTCTTTAATTTCTCTCTCCTTCCATTGAGCAGAAGGAATTGTACCTATAGCTTCTTCGGGCAGATCAATACCTGTTTTTTCTCCCAATCCATATTTCTGCATATATTTATTAAATCTTTCAATTCCCAGGTCTTTTCCTAAAGTATAAAAATAGACATTACAGGAATGAGCAATTGCATCTACAATGCTTAAACTTCCGTGTCCGGTCGCCTTCGAGCAATTGAAGACCCGGTCAGCTAATTCAAAAGTACCCGAGCAATAAATCTTTCTTTTTATATCAGTAACTCCTTCTTCCAGAGCAGCTGCCGCTGTAACCACTTTAAATATCGAACCAGGAGAATAAAGACCCTGAACACTTCGATTAGTTAAAGGGTAATCGGTATCAGAAGAAAGCCTTTGCCAATCAGAACTGGAAATTCCATTAGCAAATAAGTTGGGATCAAAAGAAGGTCTGTTTACCAAAGTCAATATTTCTCCGGTATTAGGGTCACTTACCACAATAGAACCTTTTTTACCGAAGAGTAAATTTTCTCCGTAAAGCTGTAAGTCCTTATCAATAGTTAATACCAAATCTTTACCTGGAACCGGTTTCTGATACAGTAAAACAGCTATCTCTTGGCCTGAGGCATCAACTTCAACTTCCCTCCCTCCTTTTTCTCCTCTCAAAATATCATCATAATATTTTTCCAGTCCGGCTTTTCCTAAGATGTCCCCTCCCTGAAATTTTGGATTATCATATTGCTGCAACTCTTCTTTATTTATTTCTCCCACATAGCCTAAGCTATGAGCTGCCAAATCATGATAAAGATAATTTCTCCGAGGTTTAACCTCTAATAACACTCCCTTTAATTCATCTTTTCTCTCTTCAATCTCCACTATCTTATTCGTCTTACAATCATCCAGAATTTTTACCGGTTTAAAAGGGTTTTCTCGATAATTTTTTATTATCTGCGAAATTTCTTCCGAAGAAACATCTATAATTTTACTTAGTCTTTCACTAAGTTTCTCTAAATCATCAACCTCTGCAGGAATGATAGATACTACTACTACTGGACGATTAGTAACCAATAATTCTTCCTGTCTATCATAAATCCTGCCCCGAGGGGCATCTTCTACCAGGGAACGGATGCAATTCTCTACTGCTCTTTCTTTAAATTCTTCTCCTTTAATCATCTGTAAATACCATAAGCTAATAATTAATATTAGAAAACAGATGACTATAAATATCAATAACCAATTTAGCCGTTGTTTTACATCTTCCGGAACTGTAGAAGATTCCCTCATAATTATTCCTCAACTTTAATGGTAAAAGTTACCAAAAGATGCCTGGCACCTTTTGGTAACTTTTTAATTGTTATTCTTTAACTATCTGGAAAAGCTTATTTATTGCTAAAAAAATAAAGGGCGATATCATGCTGCTATATAAAGCCTCGGAGAGGGCTACCCGGTTTAAACTCCAGGCTAGGTTATATTCGATTCCAAAAGTACGTAATAGAAAAACTATTAAAATACTTTGCAAAAATGATGCAATGAAAGTAACTATCGGAATAAGAAATAATATATGTTCATGAAATATTTTTTCTTTTAAACCCC
>DASRME010000402.1:0-5109 GCA_035648095.1 Atribacterota bacterium
ATAAAAATATCGTTTTCACCTTCAGAGAGATTAAAATCATAAGTCCAGTTAGTGCTTGAATTTATAGGAATTATTTCTATATTATTAATCCAAATAGAAGTATTGACTTCTTTAGCGCCTGATAAGGTCTGAGGTGAAATATTAGTCGGAGAAACTACAGCGTCTGAAGTTGGTGCTCCTGGTGCACTAGTATCTAATATAAAAATAGTAGTAATTGATAAACTTTCATTGCCGGCTATGTCGCGAGAAGTAATCGAGATGTTATTGATTCCTTCAGACAAATCAAAGGAACATGACCAAGTGGTTTCAGAATTTGCAGATATTACTTCTACTCTGTTAATCCAAATTGAAGTATTAGATTCTTTAGTTCCAGAAAGAGTTTGGGGTGAAACATTTATTAGAGAAAGCACGGTATCTAAAGTAGGCTGCGCAGGAGGAGTAGTATCTTTTATTGCTATGTTCCATTGTATATAATTTTCCAATTCTCCATCACTCACTAATGCTTTTACTATTTTCTGACTATAATCTCCATAGCCAGCAAAATAAATCCAGCTGCTTTTTGAATCATTTCCAGAACCGGTAGAGTTCAATGCTTCTTTTCCATTTAATAACCATTGATAACTTAATGTTGTGTTTAAGTCAATATCTTGGGCTTGGACTTCAAATTTTATTGATTCCCCTTCATTTACTCCGGCATTCAAACTGACCGGGGTATAAGTAAGAATTTGTGGAGGATTATTCACATTAGAAACTTCAATTTTAAAATTCTGAGGTACATCGAGTTTACCATCAGAAACCTCTATGGTTACCTGATGAATTCCTACTTGATTATTAATGGGCGTCCAGGATATTAATCCGTTCTTGCTATCAATACTCATCCCCTCCGGTTTAATCATAAGAGAATAATTTAAGTCGTCTCCATCAGAATCAATAGCTTCTACCTGATATGAATATAGCTCATCTTCTGTAGCATTAATAATAGGTTTAGAAATTATAACCGGTGCATTATTTGAAAAAGGAAAGGTTCCCTCCAAATTTTCACAACCTCCTATCATTAATATTACAAAAACTAATCCAAACAATAATGCAAAAAATTTCTTCATCTCTTACTACATTCCTTCCGTTAAATATTTTTCGATTCGTTTTGAGGTAATTAAGATTTACTTTTGGAATCATTTAGTGGGTGTCTTACTACAAATAATAATATGACATGGAATACCTCTGCTGCTGATGGTTCTGACTTATTCAATTTTTTTATTTTATTCATTTCATTTTCCGAAAATCCTTTCTGCATTATCATGGTAAATCATTCTTAAGGTCTCATCATCGAGATTAAGCCCTCTATACACAGTTTTGGAATCAGTTTGCTCCCGGGCTTTTTTACTCATCATCTTATAAATCGAATCCGGTAAAGTAAATTCCTCTTTTTCCAACATATCGAAATAGCTTAATATAACATCATCAATATAGCTTCTACTTTTCGCCCGGTAAGAGGTAATCACTATATCTGTTCCAAAGTTTATACGGTCACGGTATTTCTGCATAAATTCCCGGAAAGCCACAGCATTATAAGAAATTCTTTTAAACCCGGCAACTTGAAAATCGGGATGACCAAAACTTATATCAGTATACAAATTAGGATAAGTATCAAGAAGTCTACTTAAGAGTGTAAGATTACTAGAAGTCAAGATAAAATGAGGCGCAACAATTACCAAGTCAGGGAAAGCTTGTAAAATTCTTTCCATTTGGTCTAAAAAACGACCACTATTTATATGATAAAGAATGGGTATACCCTCCGCTTCACAGTATTGATATATCTCCATCATTCCGGAATCATCCAGAGGAAGATGAAAAAAATTATCATAGAAATAGCCATGACCATTATACAATTTTACGCCTTTGGCCCCCGCAGCGATAAATTTCTTTAATTTTTCCAGCTTATCTTCATCACGGGGATCAATGGTACCTAATGCAATAAATTTATCGGGATATTTCTTACTTATATTTATAATCTCTTCATTATTCTTATCATATTCGCTAAACCCATACTTAGGATTTAAGTAAAAAGTATATTTTGAGGTTCCCAACAGAATCATTTTATCTATCTGACAATCTTCCATTATCTTAAGGAGAAGTGGAATATTACTGAAGGATTGAACATGTTCATGGGCATTTATAATTTTAAAAGCCGCCCTTTTCTCTGTGCTTGCTGGGTCTATTTCTGCAACAAGAACCGAAGGCTGATTATCTATCCATAAGGGTAGGTATCCCAATTGCCTGATATACCATAAAAACATTGCCGCCAACAATATAGTGATTATAATATAAAACCATAAATCCATTTTTTTTATTTTCTTTTCCCTTGTTGTGGTTTTAGTTTTTATATTCACCTGTTTTTGGCCCATTCTCTCTAACTTTCCTTTGGAATAAACAACTAGAATTAATTATACCTCATTTATTACTGAACTCCAAAAATATTTTATTTAAAAGGTAAACTTTAGTTAACTTTTATACCAGAATCCCATTGAACTATTTATTTATAAAAGATATAATAATCACATTATGGCAAGAAGAAATAGAAGCGAGATAGAATATAAAAACGCTATTTATCATATCATCGTTAAGGGCATAGAAGGAATAGACATCTTTATCGATAATATGGATAGAAATAAATTTTTACAACTTCTACAAAAAATGGTTACCTCCCACAAAATTCAATGCTTCTCCTATGTATTAATGAATACTCACTTCCACTTGCTTTTAAAAACAGACGAAGCGAATCTCTCTCAGGCTATGCAATTTTTAAATTCTTCTTATGCTCATTGGTTTAATTTTAGGCATATAAGAAAAGGACATTTATTCCAAGACCGCTATAAAAGCCACCTTATCTTGAGTCCTCTTTATTTATATAATGTAGCTTCTTATATTAGCCAAAACCCGGTAGAAGCTGGGATAGTAGATTCTCCTGAAGAATATAAATGGAGCAGTTTTAAGTATTATGCCTTCGCATCTTCGCCTTCTCCTTCGCACCTACCAAATTATTCTCCTCCCTCTTGGTTAAAGGTTGAAGAATTTTTAAAATTTTGCAATACAAGCGCAGAAGAATTTATCCATTTTGTGAAAGAAAATACGTGGAATAAAAACGTGGAAAAATCCCTCAACGAACTATCTGAGGCAAAAAACAAATTTCCAAAAAACATAGTAACTATATTAGAAAAAATAAATTTACATTTGGGAGATATTAAAACAAATAAAAATTTAAGAAATTTACTCATTTATTTGTTAATAAAAGAAGGTTACAAGGTAAAAGAAATATCAAATTTTCTAAATCTTACCAAACAAGCCATACTTAAAATAAGCAGGAAAACAGAAAAAGATTTAACTACCGATCCCATATATGCTTTTTGGTTAGAAACTATAAAATCTCGAGTATTATCATAAAAACGACAACTTTAGTGCCTGGCACCAAAGTTTACCTTTGAGGAAATATGAAAAAAAATGTAATTTTTCTTATTATCATAATCTCACTAATTACACTTCAGTCTGTAGTTATAGCGGAAGCTCGCTATGACCCTAGCTTAAATTGGCAGGTTTTGGAAAGTCCTCATTTCTCAGTCTATTTTTCTAAATTGCAAAACAGTAAACAAAATGACGAAGATTTCAGTAACAATAATGAACAAATAGCTCAACAGATAGCTGATATTGCCGAGGAAACCTTCCACCAGATTAACGCTCAGCTCGGCTCACCCGACAATCATCACCATTTACAAAAGATTGCCATAATTATGGAAGATTTTTCTGATTACACTCAAGGCTTTGCTACTTCTTCCCCCCATCGAGTGATTCGCCTTTCCCTGACCGCCCCCACAGCCAAATCCTTTGATATGAAATTTATAAGCTGGCTAAAAATGGTTATCACTCACGAATACACCCATCTGGCTCATTTCGAGATGACCGCTGGACCCACTACTGCCCTGCGCGCCCTATTTGGTCAGATACTCACTCCTAATGCCCTCCAGCCCATCTGGTCAACCGAAGGATTGGCAGTTTACAATGAAACAAAATTTACCACCGGAGGCAGAGGTATTGATTCTCGTTACGATATGTATCTTCGCATGGCTACCCTGGAAAACCAGTTTAACACCCTTGATCAGATAAATGGTTACTATCTCACCTCCTGGCCTAATGGCACTGCGACCTATATCTATGGTCAATCTCTTGTGCATTTTATTGCCCAAAAATACGGTGAAAACAAAGTCATCGCGATAAGTGAAGTTTTCTGTGAATATCCTTATTTAGGATTTAACTATGCCATAAAAAGAGTGATAGGCCTGAACCTGGAGGAACTATATCAAAGCTGGAAAGATCATTTAAAAGAAAAATATCAACTCCAGACGCAAAAAATCCTCTCTCAAAGAAATCTTACTCCTTCTCAACAATTAACCAAATACCATTATTGGGTCGATTACCCGCACTGGATTTCTACCCTTGATGGAAATAAGATAGCATTCAAAGTTTTTACACCCCATTCCTCTCCATCTATACAAATGATCGACCCCTTAAGCTCTTTCGCTCCTTTAACTGATTCAAGTATTAAAAATCAGTCTTTAATTAAAAGAACTTATGGCCGGGATTCTTCTTTTGATATATCCGCCGATGGCTCTAAAATAATTTATGCCAAATTAAACGATTATAAGCAATTTTATAATTTTTATGACCTGTACTTATTCGACTTAAAAACAAAAGAAGAGATTCGCCTGTCCGAAGGGTTACGGGCTCGCGATCCCAGCTGGTCACCTGTTAATCCGAAAAATCCACAAATCGTGACAGTAATTAATCAATCAGGAACAAATAATTTAGCCCTGATTAATTTAAATTCCTCAAATTCATCAATCAATGAAGATCAGCCCACCAATAAACTAATTACCAAAGATGATATTACCTATTTAACCGATTTTCGTGATGGCACCCAATTATACCAACCCTCCTGGTCTCCCAATGGAGACAGGATAGCCCTTTCCGCTTGGCGCCAAGGTTGTCAAGATATATATATTTTAAATCTAGATCCCAACAGTAATCTTTACATTAATAATCCTAATCCCGATAATG
>DASRME010000403.1:0-7085 GCA_035648095.1 Atribacterota bacterium
TCCACTGGTAGGGAATTACTTTATTTTGAACTAGTTGAATTCTTTGATTCCAAAATCCATCATTAAATCTTATATTAGCTATCTTTATTGAAGACAATTTTTCTGATTTCTTACTTTTATTTTTGTTTACATTATTCATAAATTTTTACTCCCTTAAATGCATGAAATATAATTTTTTATTTTCTGCATTTAACACTGGATAAAATATTTCTATGTAAAGATATATACAATCTTATCTTGCGGTTTAAAAATCTATAATAACTTATATCAATTTTGTTTTATTGATAACCTTATTACGTTCCAGGATAGTTTTGGTAGCATAGCATTTAAGTAACCTTCTTCTACAACAGCATCATTTTTAAATTGCGGTACAACCCTGAATGGGTGATCTTTCGAGTTTGTTATTTTAACATCATCATTTTGGAGCACAATATGTTCTATAAGTTTACAGTCTATAAACCCCCTTATGTCACAATGGATATTAAGTGTATCTTTCATATCCTTGTTTACCGCAAAAATGGTAATTTCATCTTTCTCTTCATTTACCACTGCAACAGAATCCAGCACAGGTACATCTGTATAGTCCTTACTGTCATATTTTGGTGATTTTACAAGTGGGTTTAAAACATATCCTCTTCCATATATTGAAGCATGCATATAGGGATAAAAAATTGTCTGACGCCATGCTTTTCCACCGTTTTCAGTCATAATAGGGGCAATAACATTAACTAGTTGAGCTAAACATGCTATCTTTACACGATTTGCATTTTTAAGAAGAGTAATCAACAAACTTCCTACTAACAAAGCATCTTCCATGTTATACACATCTTCCAGTTGCGGTGGTGCAATAGACCAAGGTTCAATTTTTTTATCCTGCTCTCTCGAATGAAACCACACATTCCACTCATCAAAAGAAAGATTAATGGTTTTTTTACTTCTCTTTTTAGCTTTTATATAATCACAGGTAGCAATCACCGATTTGATAAAAGCATCCATATCAAGTGATTTTGCCAAATAATTAGGAGTATCATTTTCAAGATTTCCATAATAACCATGGAGAGAAATATAATCTACGTTTTCATAGATATGCTCTAGCACAGTGGATTCCCATTTTGGATCGATATTTATAAATTTATGGGAACTTCTTCCACAGGCTACTAATTCGATGGTTGGGTCAACCCACCTCATTACCTTTGCAGTTTCACATGCCAAACGACCATATTCTTCTGCAGTCTTGTGACCAATCTGCCAAGGTCCATACATTTCATTACCTAGACACCAGGTTTTTATTTTATAGGGCTCTTTATAACCGTGTTCTATTCGCAGATCACTATAATAACTTCCTTCTGGATGGTTACAATACTCAACAAGATTTCTCGCTTCATCTACTCCCCTTGTTCCTAAATTTACAGCCATTATCACTTCCGTATTAACTCGTTTTGACCATTCCATAAATTCATTGATACCTACCTGATTGGTTTCAATAGTTCTCCAGGCAAGTTCTAATTTTCTTTTTCTTTTTTCTTTAGGACCAACCCCGTCCTCCCAGTTATATCCGGAAACAAAATTACCGCCAGGATAACGGACAATGGGAACTCGTAATTCTTTCACCAAATCCATAACGTCCTTACGAAAACCAAGCTCATCTGCTTTAGGGTGACCAGGTTCATAGATTCCTCCATAGACTGCACGTCCTAGATGTTCAATAAAAGAACCATAAATACGTTTATCAACCTCACCAATTTTATATTCCTTATCTAAAACCATTGTTGCTTTCTTTAAGTTTGACATTTTAACTCCTTTCTGTTATAAATAAAATTTATTATATCTTTAGCTTTGAATTTCCATAAATATTTGGGTCTTTCTGTTTCATTATATTATTTGCTTCTTTTTGGTCTATAGATTTAAATAACCGATTATTGTTTTATACCCCCAGCTGTCAATCCTTCAATAAACGCCCTTTGATTTAACAAAAATATAATAGCAATTGGAATAACTGACATCACTGCTCCAGGCATAAGCATATCATAATTATTGCCATATGGGGTCATAAGAGAAGAAAGACCAACTGGGATAGTTAACTTCTCCGTAGACCTTAGTACTATTAATGGCCATACAAAACTATTCCAGCTTCTCATTGCTTGTAATATAGTCATGGCACCAAATGCAGGTTTCATTAATGGTACAATTATTATGAAAAAGATTTTAAATTCACTACACCCATCAATTCTTGCAGCCTCAATAAGCTCTTTTGGTAATCCTCTTATGTATTGCCTAAAGAAGAAAATAGCAAATGGAGACGCTGCAAAGGGCAATATAACGCCCATATATGTATTTATCAATTTTAGTGTAACCATCAATTTAAACAATGGAAGTAGTAGTATTTGAAGAGGAACCATCATTACAATAAGTACTAAGAAAAAAAGAAGATTTTTACCTTTAAAATTATAAACTGCTAAACCATACCCAACCATGGATGAAAAAAATAATGATAATGTTGTAAAAATCAATACAATAATCAAACTATTTTTATACCAATAAAAATACCTGTAATTTTCAGAAAATAGCGCTTTATAGCTATTTAAACTCATTGTGTTAAATTGCATTCGCAAGCTAATTCCATTTCTCATTATTTCTGAACCTGGCCTCAATGAAGCCAGTAACATGAAAAAAAATGGTGATAAAAATATAATACTAAAAAAAAGCGCTAATATTATAAACGATATATATAATCCATTTTGCTTTGTTTTAATCACCATTATTAATCAGTCCTCCTTAAAAAATCCAAATAATTTTAATTGTATAAGATTAATCATTATAATGATTATAAGTAATGTTATACCAATAGCTGCTCCAAACCCAAAGTTGTTATAAGTAAATCCTTGTTGATATATATAACCAACCATAGTAAGTCCGATATCCCCTGGAGACCTATCGGCCCAATAAGCAAAACTTTCTGTAAACATTGAAAGTCCCCCATAAATAGATATTGTAATGACATAAATAGTTACTGGCTTGAGAGATGGTATGGTGATTTTTAGAAATTTCTGCAAACTATTTGCTCCATCAATATCCGCAGCTTCGTATAATTCTGTAGGTATCGCTTGTAGACCAGCTAAGAAATAAATAATATTAACACCAGTCCATCTCCATACACATAAAATAACCATTACAAACATAGCAGTGTGTTTCCCTTGTAACCATATGATGGGTTCTAATCCAAAAACGCCTATAATTTGGTTAAATAGTGCTGTCGCTTGTCCACCAAATGAAAGTCTAAAGAATACACCTGCAACAATAACTGAAGTTAAAGCAGGCATGAATAATGCCGATCTGTAAATATTACGTCCTCGTAAGAGTTTATTATTTAGTAATACTGCTAGAACCAATGGTAATGGTATTAATATGGCTATTGTCCAAAATGTATATCTAAAGCTTACACTTAATGCATTGTAAAAATGTGGATTAAGTAAATTTCTATAATTTTTTAACCCAATAAATGTTACATCCCCTGGCCCTAATATCTTCTGAAAGCTCATGATTAGGGAAGAAATCATTGGATATAAGAAAAACAGTAAAAATGTGATTATGAATGGTAATACAAATATATATGGCATCACTTTTTTAGAATTAATGGTGTTATATATTTTCTTAATTTCAACTGTTGTATTTAGTCTGCTAAATCCCATTATTATCTTCTTCCTTTCTAAATATTAAATATAAAGAACGAATAGCAATTTTACCTTTTAAATCTGACATAATACAGGATTCAGCTTAGTTAAGCTGAATCCTGTATTAGAAGAGTGTTTATTCTTTATAGATTACGTAATTCCTTTATTCCATAGCACGTAATTCATCTGCAACTTGTTTTAAAACTTCTTCTGGTGTCAGACTTCGCTCTTTTAGTGCCTTAAAAGCTACTACCGATTTAATAAGATCTATCGCAGCAGTGTAATTTTCAGTAATATTTACTTGATTTATTTCATCTTTAACTTTTAATAGCACATTAAATATTTCTGTTCCATTCACAAAGTAATCAGTAAATTCATTTGGTTCAGACATTTCTGGAGCATCCCATACATCCCATCTTACAGGATCAAATCCAAGTTTTGTCCATATTTTAATACTTCCTTCTCTTGATAATTTTGCTGCTGATAAAAATTCTTTAGCTAATTCTTGATTTTTACATTGAATTGTAATTACTGTACCAGTTCCTCCCATACCTGCAGACCTATTTCCACCTTCAGTCCATCTTGGTAAAGGACGAATAGCAATTTTACCTTTTAAATCTGGCATGTAATTTACAAATCTTCCCATAAACCACATTGGCATCATAACTGAAGCTGCTCCACCCTTGTTCATGAAACCCCAGTATTCTTCAGATCCATGCAGCCCACCAGGTGCAGGTATAGCTATTTTGTCTTTATAAACCCAATCAACTATCTCTTGTAATACATTAATATTCGTTTCATTATCCAGTATCACTTTCCCATTTTTGTCAAAGATATCTGATCCTCGTTGAGAAATTAATGGCTGGAATGTCCAATTCCCTAACACTTCTACTGTGGTCATAGGCTTGCCAGTCTTAGCCACTACTTTTTTACCTGCTTCTACATAGTCCTTCCAAGTAACAATATCATCAATATTAACGCCTGCTTTATCCATTATTTCCGTATTATAATACATTACTGTTGCTCCAACATGAGTAGGTATTCCATAGTAATTTCCGTCTTTAAAATAGTTATCTAATCGAGATTTGACTACCTTATTTAGTACAGGTTCAACAATATCATTTAAAGGTACTAATGAAACCGTGGTTCCTTTTAAATAATTTGGAAAAACATTGATATTAACATCCGCAATATCTGGCGCACCTACACCTGCTTGAAGCGCAATTAAGAGCTTATTGGCCATTTCATCATCCTTATATACACTACTTTTAAGTTGAATTTGTTTATTTGGATTAGCTACATTCCATGTCGCAACAGCATCATCCATAAACTCTTTATGAAGTTGCTGAAAGGTCCAAAATGTTAATGTTGTTGTTTTACCTTGCGAGGAAACACTAGAACTCGTTATGGCAAACACCAAGATAAATATCATTACAAATAAAAATAAGCGTTTCATATTTTTTTTTCCTCCTTAACAATTAATTTATTTTTTACACAAATTCAGTAATAAATATCTTATATATATCTACTGTTCACCTCCCATCATTATTATTTAGTGCCTTTCGGAAAACTCTAAAACCTTTGCATTGTAAGACTTGTAGCACAACTCTATTTTGTTATTTACCTCTACTCTTGAAATCCTTATCAAAGAACGAGTTTTCTGAAAGCCTAATTTGTTTAGATTAAATAGATGTTTCTATTCTTGAGGTCAAAGAATATAAATATCTATCCCGGTTTTAAGATCAAAATCAATTAATTGACCGTTTTTTAATTTTACCTAATTATTTATAGTCTGTAAGGTAATCCGTTGAGGTAAATATTTTTAAAATATTAGAAAGAAAATTAGTTTCAAATTCTCCCGAACTTTGAAGATTGGCTTTTATAGGTTAATATATAACATTATAACTTATACGGACAACCGTACAAGTATTATATATCTTATTAATCGTGTTTGTCAACTTATTTTTAATATTTTTTTTAGATGTCAAACAAAAAATCAAAAAGATACTATTTTTCAATAGTCACAGTTTAAATTGCGCGGGCAGCAAGATAGGTAAAGGAAGCAGCATGGGTTAGCAAAAATCCGTACAAAAGATAGAAATTCGGGAGGCGTACAAAAAGTTTTAACTTAATCAGTAGAAAAGCGGTGTATCGTAACCTGGTGATATATTCTATCTGGATAGAGGATGGGAGAGGGAAAATTAGGTTCATTAATTGAATTAGGGAAAAATCCAGTTTCCAAGCAGAGGCCACTGTACTTTTGAAATAACGCTCCGCCTGCACCTCTTACATTGTCAAGAAAGTTCCCAGAATAAAATTGGATACCTGGTGTGGTGGTTAAAATTTCCATAGTGCGGCCGCTTTCCGGTTCATAAAGCTTTGCCGCCAGGCTGAGCTCTTGATTTGAGGATTCGATAACAAAGCAGTGGTCATAACCGCCTGCAGTATCATGAATATCTTTTCCAATTAATTTCGGCTTGGTGAAATCCATAGGAGTACCGTAAACAGTCTTGATTTCTCCGGTGGGGATTAGATTATTATTAACCGGAAGGTATTTTTTACCTTTAAGGGTCAACTGATGATTCATGACTGTTCCAGAACCTGCACCAGCCAAATTCCAGTAAGTATGGTTAGTTAGATTCACAATAGTAGGTTTATCTGTTTGAGCATCATATTCAATTTTAAACTCATTATTTTCATTGAGACTGTAGGTTATCGTCACTTTTAGATTTCCAGGGTATCCTTCCTCTTCATCTGAACTAAGATAAGAGAAAACCACCCCGGTTAAAGCAGCATCTTTGAAACTCTCAGCTTGCCAGACAACCTTATCAAATCCCTTGTTCCCGCCATGCAGGTGATTCAGACCATTGTCATTACGGGCAAGATAATATTTAACACCATCCAACTGAAAAACTCCTTTGGCGATACGATTAGCAAAACGACCAATTGCAGCACCAAAATAAGAATGACCGGCTAAATATTGTTGAAGATTATCAAACCCGAGAGTTACTTCTTTAATTCCTCCTTCTCGGTCAGGCATTTTAAGGGAGATAACGGTACCGCCCAAGCTCATTATCGTGGCAGTAATCCCTTTGGAGTTATTTAAAATGAATTTTCCGACTTTTTCCCCTTCTGGAGTTGTTCCAAATAATTCATATTTAACGCTCATATTTTACCCCTTTGAGTTTTTTATTTTTTATTATAACTATATTCGAGATAATTTTCAAAAAATATTTAAAGATAGCCATAATAATGGCCATATACTGAATAACTATCTTAATTTTTTACAATCTCAAATCGGGAACCGATCTCAGGAAGCTTGGTTACCTCGATTCTTACCGGGAAAGCATCCTTTAATGATTCCAAATGAGTGATGACCAATATTTTATCAAAATCTTCACTTATAGATTGGAT
>DASRME010000404.1:0-2083 GCA_035648095.1 Atribacterota bacterium
TTTCGATACCAAATTCAAAGATTGGTACGGAATAAAAATGGTCAGGCCGGGTCGCACACAAACTGGTAGAGTAGGAGATATATTGTGGTGGTGGGCTGTAAAATATGGTGGATACGAAAATCCTGATTTGAAATTCATAGAATAACAATTAATATCAGTAAAAACAGCAATATTTAACATATAGGAAGTGTAATTTATTTTAAAAGACATATCTTATCTTAAGAAGTATTCTATTTTATTAATTCTTAATAGATCCCCATTACTTCTTCTAACCTTTGATACACTTTTTCGGCTTCATCACACATACAAAAGTTGCGAAACTCGTCCTGTCTGGGGAGCCAGAACATTTCCAGCCCTTTGGCATCCTACTGAGGGGCTTTTTCTATCGAAGAAATAAGAACTTTATTTCATAAATATGTTATAGTAAATGAGGGGGATTTTCAAGCAAAAAAGTAGGGTAGGAGTGTTATCTGTTTTATGGTCCCTGTTGCCTCACATAAAAATATAAAGGAAAGCTATACGATGCCTCAAGTAGAAATATACACGAAACTACTTAAAGGTTTTGTACTTTTATCTATCCCTTTTCTTGCCTCTTGCTTTAGAGAATTTAACTTAAGTAGTCTATTTTGCAACTTGGTTATCTTCCTTTTCAGCTCTGCTGGATTTAGCATAGCATATTGATTTTTTAATTTCACCTTTACCTCCTCTTTAATATCAGGAGATTCAAGAACTCTCCGGTAAGGGGTCTTTGCCTCATCATATCTTTTGGTAATCTTACTTCCTATTCTTTCTTTTTTGATCAGTTTTCTTACCGGTTGAAAGAAGTTAACGTAGAGTCTAAGATAACCATACAGTTCATTTAAAATGCTAAGTTCCTTATCTGTATCATAGCGACCATAGCCTACTGCCCTTCTAATGACTGACCAGTTCTTCTGTTCTACAAAACAGGAATCATTCTTCCAATATGGTCTGCTGCGGGTAAAGGTAATCTTATGCTCTTCACAATAACGAATTAGATGGGCATTGATAAACTCAGCTCCATTATCCGAATCTAACCCTAAAATAGAAAAAGGTAATCTCCCTTTTATTCTCTTTATCCCAGCAAAGACCCACACCTGGGCCTTATTCTTTACTGCTACCATCTCCTCCCAACCGGTAGCGATATCGGTAAAATTTAGACTCTGGATAAAATCTCCCCTTACCGCTCCACCATCATGGGAGACTAAATCTACTTCGAAAAAGCCGGGTACTTTCTCATCCCAATCAGCAAAGGTTCTAATGGGAATGCTCTTTTTTAATAAACTCCCTGGTCTAGTAGTAGATCTGCCTTTTATTCTATCTCTCT
This sequence comes from Atribacterota bacterium, assembly GCA_035648095.1. GTDB lineage: Bacteria > Atribacterota > Phoenicimicrobiia > Phoenicimicrobiales > Phoenicimicrobiaceae > Sediminicultor. The sequence goes on from DASRME010000404.1 coordinate 1,346, forward strand.
TCCTGGTATCAGCTAAGAGTCTATCGATGGTAGCCGCACTTATCTTGAAGAGCTTTTCTCTTACCTTAGTAGCAAGATTAATCTCTCCATATTTTTCTAATACCGGGATAACCTCGGATAAGAAAGGAGCCAGTCTTTTGGAACAGATATAATCAGATATTTTCCAGATCTCCTTTAAGGTTACCAGAACATCTTGATCATAGATTTTTTTCTTCTTCCTTTTGATTTTCCCCTTATCTCTTACCAATCTTAATCTTTTACCGTCTATATTCATATAACCTAATACTTTTTCTTTTTTTACATTTAGAATTTGACAGGCATAACAGCGGTTATATCCGGTAAGTTGGATAAACCCATTTAAGATAATGCTCTTTTCTTTTTTGGATGATCTTTGATATCGATCTTTTAATTCTCTGGTTACGGCCTTTTTCTGCCTCATAGTTAACATCTCTTTTACCTCCTCATATATTTAAAAAGAGATAATTTCTTCTCTTTAAATATAGAGGAGATTAGGTTATAATTAAAATAATTTCATTTAGATTTTTATATGAGGCATCGATACTTTTTCGTTTAGATTTTTGATGAGGCAATTCGAAAAATTGACTTTGTAAGTTAACGGTAATATAATTAAACTTTAGTATCAAAGGTAGGTATTTTTTAAATAAGCTTGTTCCTTGCGGACAAGTTTTAAAATATTTTTGGAGAATTTTAAAACTTTAGAGGAGATAGTATTTTGGA
>DASRME010000405.1:0-5096 GCA_035648095.1 Atribacterota bacterium
AATAAACAGGCGGCAATATCTTCATCTAATAAATCTATGTTTATAAATTTAATCAAGTCATAAATAATTTCTCCGACCGAAGAAGCTGAACAATCTACATAGTTTAAACTTCCGTATTTTTCATTGCTCTCATGATGATCGATGTTTATTACAGTTCTTATATCCTTAAATATTTCGTAGGTCTTCCCAATTCTTTTGATATTACTACAATCAAGCACTATTCCCACATCTATATTTTTTATGTCACTAAAATTGTTTTCTAAGTGATACACTTTATTGTTATCTGGTAGAAAGTTATATATTCTTGGTAATTTATCTTGATTTAATATAACCGATTTCTTATTTAGTTTTTTTAAAATAAAATAAAGAGCAAGTTCGGAACCAATGGCATCCCCGTCTAAATTTATGTGTGAAGTAATTAAAAAACTATTGTTTTTCTGAATTACTTTGATAATTTCATCAATATTATTCATCATTTTCATCTTTCTTTAAATTTAATGGTTTTTTATTCACTTCTGTAATTATTTTTAATAATTTGTATTGATGTTCTAAGTCTTCATCGATTTTGAATTCTATTTCTGGTACGAATCTTAGTTTTAACTCTTTTCCTAATTCAACTCTGATAAATTTTGTTGCACTTTTAAGCCCTTTTAAAGCTTTTTTTTGTTGAGCTTCGTCATTAAAAATGGTCACAAAAATACTGGCATATTTTAGATCAGGTGAAACTTTTATTCTAGTGATAGTGACAAATTTTATTCTTGGATCATTTATTTTTCGATATATTATATTGTTTATTTCTCTTTTTAGTGACTTTTCTAGATGCTCACTTCTCTTAGGTAATGGCATGTTTTAATTCCCCAATTCTCCGATTAATTCAGTCTACCGGTCTTCCAGTCCATCGATCTCCCAGTCAATTTAGTTAACCAATTTACCGATTACAATAGTTCAATATTTAACCAGTTTACCAGGTAACTGACTAACTAAATTCATTAACAATTAATTAATTTTTTTATCTTTAATTTCTCTAAAAGTATAAAATTCAAGTATATCTTTCAGTTTAATATCATTAAATTTTTCTATACCAATTCCACATTCAAAATCAGTACTAATTTCTTTTATATCTTCTTTAAATCTTTTTAACGAAGAAACTTTTCCTTCATAAATTAATTTACCATCTCTGATTACTCTTACGTTGTCATTTTTAGATAATTTACCTTGCAATACAAAGCTTCCGGCAATAGTACCAACTTTAGGTATTTTAAATATTTCTCTAACTTCTGCTTGACCACAGATATATTCTTCAATTTTTGGTTTTAAATAACCTTTTAAAGCAGACTTAATTTCATCTATTAGATCATATATTATTTTATATAATCTGATATCTACCTTTTCAGATTTTGCTATTTTTTGGATATTTATATCAGGGCGAATATTAAAACCAATGATTACTGCCCGGGAAGCAGAGGCTAACATGACATCAGTTTCAGTAATATTTCCTACAGATGAATGTAATATTTCTATTTTTACTTCTTCATTTTCAATTTTTATTTTTTGTATTGCTTCTTGTAAAGCATCTAAGGAACCTTGCGTGTCTGTCTTTAAGATTATTTCAAATTTATCTACCTTTCCTTCTTTTATCTCTAAAAATAAATTGTCTAAAGAGAGCGATGATTTTTCTATGACTTTACTTCTCTCCTCATTCTCTCTTTCATTAATGATAATTTTGGCCAGTTTATCATCGGGTACTATTTGGAAGTAATCACCTGCCTTGGGCATTTTACAAAAACCAACAATTTCAACCGGAGTTGAAGGTCCTACTTTTTTAATGCTTTTTCCTTTGTCATCATGAAGAGTTCTGATTTTACCATAGGATAAACCTGCAATGAAATAATTGCCAACTTTCAATGAACCATCCTGAATTAACACTGAAGCAACAATGCCACTTTTCTTATCTAATTTAGTTTCTAAGATTAAACCTTTTGCCGAAATATTAGGATTTGCCTTTAAATCTAACATCTCTGCTTGTAAAGAAATAGTTTCTAATAATTTTTCAATACCTTTGTTTTGAAGGGCAGAAACTTCTACCATTAGAGTGTCTCCTCCCCATTCTTCTGCAACTAAATCGTATTTCGTTAGTTCCTTCTTTACTTTTTCAACATTGGCATTGGCTTTGTCGATTTTATTTATTGCAACAATAATAGGGACATTTGCAGCTTTTACATGATTAATTGATTCGACGGTTTGAGGCATTACTCCATCATCTGCTGCTACAACTAAAACTGCAATATCTGTAGCTTTTACTCCTCGAGCTCTCATGGTAGTGAAAGCTTCATGGCCTGGGGTATCAATGAAAACAATTTTTTTATTATCTATTTTAACTTGATATGCTCCAATTCGTTGCGTAATTCCTCCTGCTTCACCTTTGGTTACGTTTGTCTTTCGAATAGCATCAAGGAGGGTAGTTTTACCATGATCAACGTGTCCTATTACAGTAACGACGGGAGGTTTTGCAATTAATTTTATAGCAACATCTTTTTCTTGATGACTTCTTTTACTTTTTAATTTATCAGAATATTTTATCTTATACCCATATTGCTCAGCGATATTTTCTAATATATTTAAAGGAACTTCTTTATCAATTGAGCTTACTGTTCCAAATTGAATAATTTTTTGTATTATCTCTGATAAAGAAATTTTTAGCTGTGAAGAAAGTTCTTTTAAATTTGGAAGTCTGCTAATCTCTATAACTTTTAGCGGTTTCTTTTTTTCTATTACCCTTTTTTCCTTCTCAGCATTGATAACTTCTTTAATTATTTCGATAGTATCCTTGTCTAAAGTACTCATATGATTTTTAACTTTAATTCCTTCTTTATTTAAAAATCCTATCAGTTCTTTTGCGGGTATTTTTAGTTCTTCAGCTATTTCATACACTCTCATTTTCATTGGTTATCGCCTCCACAATAAAGTATATCGCCCTTAATATATCAAATATAATTATATTATCTATTATTATCTTATATTCTTTACTAGTAATTATTTAATTTTGTATTTTAAACTAACGACTATTCACTATTCACTAACGACTAATTATTTTCGTTTATATTTTTAAAAAAGTCTTTCTTAATTCATCAAGCGTCTGCAAAGGAATGTCTTGCTTTAAAGATTTATTCAAATTGTTTTTCTTTAAAGCCATATCTAAACATTCAATATTACCACAAAGATATGCCCCTCTTCCTGATTTTTTACCTGTTCTATCAATTTCAATTTTTCCATCAGGTGTTCTTATTATTCTAATCATTTCTCTTTTTGGTTTTTTGCATTGACAACCAATACAAGTTCTTATAGGTATCTTGAGATTTTTTACCATTTATAAATACCTTTTAAAGATTAATACTATTCTTCATCTAAGTTATTTTTTTTAACTTGACTTTTAGAATTCGGATCATTCTTCTCTTTATACTCTGACTCGCTCTTTATATCTACTTTCCAACTGGTTAATTTTGCGGCAAGTCTTGCATTTTGTCCTTGTTTTCCGATTGCTAAAGAAAGCTGCTGGTCTGGAACGATTACTGTAGCAGTCTTTTCCTTTTCAAAAAGATTTACCAGCGTAACTTTAGCCGGGTTTAAAGAGTTAGCAATCAATATTTTATCATCATCACTCCATTTAATGACATCAATTTTTTCATCCTTTAATTCCATCATAATTGATTTTATTCGTGAACCTCTATCACCTATACATGCTCCTATAGGATCTATCCTTTCATCCTTGGAATACACTGCAACTTTTGATCGCTTACCTGCTTCACGAGCTATATTCTTAATTTCAACCAGTCCCTCGTGAATCTCAGGAACTTCTAATTCAAACAAACGTTTTAATAATTCAGGATGAGACCTGGAGGCAAATATTTTAGGCCCTTTAGATGTTTTTCTTACTTCAAGAATATAAATTTTTATTCTTTTCCCCTTATAGTACTCTTCATTTTGTATTTGTTCGTTTGGTAAAAGCAATGCCTCTGTCCTTCCTAAATCTATAATGATGTTTCCATGCTCTATTCTTTGCACTACCCCAGTAACAATATCTCTCTCCTTATCAATATATTTATCATAAATTACATTTCTTTCAGCTTCTCTAATCTTCTGAACTATTACTTGTTTTGCTGTTTGGGCAGCTATTCTTCCAAAATCCTTAGGCATAGTTTCTATTAAAATAGTATCCGCAATATTATAATTATTTTTATCCGATATCGGGAAATCATCTATGCAAATTTCATTTGAAGGATCCACAACTTTTTGCACAATAGTTTTTTTTGTAAATATTTTAATCTCTCCACTTTCTTTAGAGATATCAATTTTTACATCGCTTACATTGTTTGCATAATTTTTTTTATATGCTGAAACTATTGCTGACTCAACCGCTTCTATCAATATATTTTTAGAGATTCCCTTTTCTTTTTCTATCTCATCTAATACTTTTGCTAAATTCATATTCATAATTGATATACTATTTCCTCCTTATTATTAAAATATTTCAAGTAAGCCCATTGCTTAATATATAACAAAAGAGTGGCTTTGAAGACCACTCTTTTAAGGAGAACAACCTCTTTGTTTAAACACAAGTAATTATAACATAAAACTATTGTTTTGGCAATATAAAATCAGTATCGAGTATCAAGTATATAGTATATAGTAAAAATCAGTATAAAGATCAGCTAGCTACTTTAAAATTAAATCCTCCAACCAGGTAGTCACTAAAATAATTACTAACCATTTATATTATTTTAATGGTTTCTTTATTCCTTGTAGGGGTCGGATTCATCCGACCCGAAGAACAAAGACGGGTTCGATAAATCGAACCCCCTACAAAAAGAAGAACATTGCTTTTCCTATCTTTCTCTTTCTTAACTCGAAACTGGATACTTGATACTCGATACTGTTTTACTATACGCTAACTATTAACTGACGCAACCATATAATCAGAACAGATTTGATTTAATTTAACACTAACGATTTCACCTTTTTTACCTATAAAACCAGGAATTATAACTTTAATATAATTACCTGTAATGCCGCGTGAACATATTATTCCTTCTTTATCT
>DASRME010000406.1:0-2584 GCA_035648095.1 Atribacterota bacterium
GATGAGTTAAGGCGATAATTAAATCCGCTCCTGCAGCTTTTACTTTTGGCACCCAGTCAATTAGTGTTGCTACAGGATCTTTGAAATCATAATTTTCTACATTTGCTTTAAGTGCCTTGTAGGCAGTTTCCGGAGTAGCCAAGCCTACAAATCCTACTTTCACCCCAGCTTTATCGAGAATTACATAAGGTTTTGCCCACCCTACTGGTTCGTTAGTCTGTTTATCATATATATTAGCACAAACAAAAGTTAATCCACCATCTTCTGCCCATTGAGTAATTTTATCAATTCCCCAGTCAAATTCATGGTTGCCGACTGCCGATAGTTCTATGCCTATCTCTTTAAAAACAGCAGAAACCGGCTCACCGTACAAAAGATTGGACATTGCACTTCCCTGATAGCTATCTCCTGCTGTTACCATAATTGTGCCTTCGGGATTCTTTGCTTTCTCAACTTTGAAGGCATCGGCAAGTTTCGCTACTCCAACATTTTTCCCGGAAGGAGCAAGGCTTCCGTGAAAGTCATTAATGGATAATACAACAATCTCTTTTTGTGCGGCAAATATAAAACACACTGAACTTAGAATTAACAAGAACGTTAATAGGGAAATTAATAGTCCTTTAGTAATTTTAAATCTCAACATATTTGTATAAATCCTCCTTAAATATTTTTTAATTAATTTTCTAATTAATCAAGCCCTCACTAAACTCAGGCTTTTAATCATTGTGATAAATTAATCACCTCCCCTTTCTCATCTTGTATCTTTGTCTCTTGGTCTCTTGGGGTCAGGTCTCAACATTTGACATAAGCTAATCTTAAATGAGGTAACCAGCCAACTTATGTCAAATGTTGAGACCTGACCCCATTAATTCGGAAATTTTGTTTTAATTAAGAATTAATCTCTTTTCTATTTTCTACATTTACCTTGAACAATCCTTCTTTTTTTGTAAAAATTATTTGAAATTAATTTAACTCTTATTTACCTATTAATTTTTTTGCCTTTTACGGCAAAATTTATTTAGCTAATTGTTTTATAACAAGCTACTATCTCGCCAAAGTAAAAAGTATGATAATCATTATCTGCATATACATCTTCTTTATATTCTTTAGATAAAAAATCGGGATTTATATCACTTTTATATACAATTTTGCATTCATAATGAAATCCTGGTAGGTTGATAATAGGAGCATCCACTTTTTGTGCAGGAATAACAGATAATTTACATTCTGTAAATTTATTAACATCTCGACCAGATTCAGTACCACAAAAGTTTAAAGCTTCTTCTGAATCCTCTACAGGGATGCTAACCGTAAAACTGGAGGACTTTTCGATAATGTAATGAGTAAAGCGGCTCTTTCTAACCATAACCGTCATAATCGGCTTTCTCCACATATAGCCAACAGCAGCCCAACCAATAGTCATAACATTTTTTTCCTCATCTTTGGACTTAGTTACCAGGAATGCACCTTTAGATTTTATCTGTTGCATTACTTCTTCGGTAACAGATAAATAATTAACATTTTTCATATAGGTCTTTCTCCTTAAAGTTATAATAATAATTATATTTTAATTTTCTTAATCAATTTCCTTTAGTTTTTCTATCATTTTTACAAAGTCATCTATCCATTCTGCACTAAAATTTACACCTTTAGGTGTGGGAATGTATTCATCTCCATCTTTCACTTTTATATATTGTCTCAAATCAACTCTCTCTACTCCCCGAAACTCACCGATAGATAAAACCAATCTTTTATTATCGGTAACATCTAGTTGCCCAATCTGCTTCATTTCACATCTCTCCTTTCTTCTACTTTTTTTATTACATTCTTATTTTACATCTCTATATCGCATCTCGCATCATATTTCTTTCGCTAAAATCTTCCAAATTAATTATTTCAACTCTACTTCCTAAATATAACTTTTTAATCTTCTCTATCTCCCGCTTAAAATCGGAAGTAATAACTGTTTCTATTTGACTAATATTTTCTGCATAATTAATTACATTTTGATGGGGAAGATTGGGAATCATAACATAACACTTTACTATTTTATTTTTTTCTATGTGCCCTTCCAGACTTCTAAGACAAACCATGCCTAACTTCCGTGTAAAAGATATAATTACTTTTTCTTTTTCTTTCTCATCTTGTTTTCTTCTTTTGAAAAACATACAAATTCCTTTTTAAACTAAAAATTAAAAACAAAAAACTATAATTTATAAATTATTTAGCGTAGAGCGTACAGTATCATAATATAATATTTGTCTCTTATAATTTTAACTTTATTCAACTTGACCTTTAATCTCTTTTTTAAAAGAGAGGAGGAAATAGAAAGTCTATATATATTTCTAGATTTTTTCGTCCTAAATACCATCCGCTAACAATCTTCTAGCTTCTGACTTCTTCTTTACGAGATATGAGATACGGTTTTACTAATTATTCTACTATAAAAAGCTTCGACCAATCAGGTTGATTCGGTCTTTCTCTATTTTCTCCCATCGCCTGCCATTTTTCATCAGTTAATCTATCTTCCATAGGATGTTTAAATTCATAATAAGAAAAAACAGTTCCCCGACATATTCTCAAT
>DASRME010000407.1:0-5587 GCA_035648095.1 Atribacterota bacterium
GTCCTTTACTTAAGATTAATCTATCCCTATCAGGATTTTCTGGATTATCACAACTATGATTCATCTTGTAAAAATACAGAGCTGTTACCAAATCAGCTGAAGACATTGATCCTCCAACATGTCCTTTTTTGTTAATACCTATACATTCCAAAATTCCCTTCCTGACTATCTTTGCTTTTTGTTTTAATTCGTTTATTTTATTAATTTTCATAAATATCACCCCAAGAATTAATATAAAAATCTAATTTGTTAATATAACTTTGACCAATTCACCATCTTTATTATTTTTTAATTGTTCAAATACTCTTTCACCATTTTTTAGTTTTTCTTCTAAACTAGTAATTAGGTTTAAAATTTATTTCTCCTTTTTCAATTAACCTTAAACTATTAAGAAAATCATTTTCATTATAAAGATAGGAACCTTTAATATTAATTTCACTTGTTACAATCCCTTGCATATTCACTTCAATTATCTTTTGGGCATTACCAACCCAAATCGCAGTACCACATTTCTTTAGCACCTCCAAAGATTGAGAATCTGAGGTTGAAAAACCAACCGCCTCAAAGGAGTAATCGACATACTTACCCTTAGTTATTTCTTTTACTTTTGCTAGCAAATCTACTTTTTGGGGATTAATAGTAAAATCAGCACCAAGTTTCTTAGCATTTTCCAATCGAAAATTACTCAAATCACTTACAATAACATTTTTAGCATTTTTCATTTTTAGAACCTGTAAAAGCAACAAACCAATAGTACCTGCTCCAACTAGAAGCAAAAATTATGCATTTTGTAAATCTTTATTTTTTATCATACTTACTGCCCGATAAGCAACAGATAATGGCTCGACCATGCATGCTTCTGTATAACTAATTTCTTCATTCACTTTAAAAACATTTTTTTCATTAATAGCCAAATATTCAGCCATACCACCATTCTTATTTAACGCTCCAAGAAATTCAGAATTTGGACACATATTAGTCAAACCACTTTTACAGTAATCACATTTTCCACAATAAAGCTTAGGTTGAATAACAACCTTATCTCCTTTTTTTAACTTAATACTATTTCCTTCTAATTGCACTATTCCTGATAATTCATGTTCCATAATCATAGGAGGATTTCTCCTCCCAGTGTTACCCAAATAACCTTGGAAATCAGAACCACAAATACCTACTCTCTTGATTTTTATTAATAGCTCACCTTTTTTAATTTCTGGTTTTGAGATATTTTCCAATTTTATTTTCCCAGGACATTTATACATAAGAGCTTTCATTGGTAAATCCTCTCTTTTCTAAATACTTTAGTTATCATTGTTCTCTCATAAAAATCCTAAAATATTTCCATCCTAATATATACAATATTTCATTATTCGAAGATCGAGTAGGAGGTAGATAATTAATTTATCTACCGTCCCCTCACACCACCGTACGTACCGTTTGGTATACATCTGTTCTCCGCAGGATTTACCTCTGGTTTGTGCCGTACACATACTCGGCTCTCCCTGATTAGTCGACAGCTGCACCGCTTTCTTTTCAGGGTAGACTCTTGGTATGAGTTTTATGCTTTCTTAATATGTTTCTCAAACTTAAGATATTAATCCCTCATTTCATGTTCAGCACTTCAGGTGGCACTCAGTAATATTGAATGCCACCCTAATATGGCCTCTGCTGACTTCTGACCATTTAAGGTTAGACCTCCCCTGGTAATAATAATAACCTTCGCCCCATATATCTGCTACATCTACCACACAATCTTTTAGCAGTATTGGATTTCCTTTTGACTAGCAAACTCATCTAAATTGCATGGCTTTATATGTAGTCTTACGTCACATTTCATAGGTCGGATAGAGTCGTTTTAGTTTTATCCGAGCTTTATTTGTTGTAAACTGCCAATTGGTTTTTGCATTCAGATTATTCCGATGATTCTGCCAGGCATCAGCCTCTCTTCTTATTACTGAAATATTATCAATCCTTCTGTTTAGGCATTGTCTATTAAGAGCATTAAGCTCTATTTCTGCCATATTCAGCCAGCTTCCATGTTTTGGGGTATATACAAACTCAAACCGGTCCCATAGCGCTTTTGCTTCTTCAGGTGGAAAGGTCTCGTAGAAAGATCCTGGTTTATGGGTATTCAAATTATCCATTACTATGATAATCCTCTTTACGTTTTTGTATCTTTGGGCAATTTCCTTTACAAAAATTGCCCAGTCGCGCTTTGTTTTTCTTTCGCCAATTTTAACCAATCGTTTTCCAGCCAAAGGCTCACTCGCTAGGAAGATATTGCACGCTCCGCCTCGCTCATATTCATAGTCATATCTGACTGTATACCTGGGGTGGCGACTATTATCTGGCGGGTCTCTTTTATTAATTGTTTAGGTAATTCATCCATACAAACCACCGGGAACTTAGCATCATACGGATGCTTATATACCTTTAAGAACTTATTTCCATATAGGCAACAAAATTACCATTTTGCTTGAGGGGAATCACCCACTGCTTTTTCTTCCAGGGTTTAATTTCGTTTTTTTTAACACGCGACGAATGGTCTCATAGAAAATGCTTTCTAGGTAATTTAGCTCAACCACTTTGTCTGCCAGCAAGCGCAAGGACCATCTGGCAAAACCAGATGGAGGTTCACTACAACTTAAGGCTACCCAGATGAGCCTCAAAGTCTCGTCAGCCTTCTTAGTATAAATACGCTGCCCCTTGTGACCATTCAGTGCTGTCTCAATGCTCTCTTCAACAAAACGTTTCTTTATACGATCAATTTTTCTCATGCTGATATTTAACACAGCTGCAACTTTTTTGTTTTTCAATCTATGCCCCTGAAATTTGCCCTCATCACAATTCAGAAGAATCAAGGCATTTAAGACCTTCTGTGACCGGTGGCTTTCTTTACCTGCAATAGACATTAACTCCTCTCGTTCTTCTCTTGATAGTGTTACTTTGTATTTCTTCATGGTATCCTCCAATAGTTTTATTGAAGGATATTGAAGGATAGTATATCAAAGCATCATTACAAGTATGATGTAATACTAGTTTTGATTACATAATACTTGAGAATATGCCCTGTGGCAAGCCAAAGGGTATATTCTCAAGTTAATAAGCAGTCAATCCACCATCCACAGGAAGAGATACACCCGTTAAGAACAATGATTCGTCCGAGGCAAGATAAAGGGCGGCATTCGCCACATCACTAACCGTGGCAAGTCTGCCCAGTGGAACCTCACCGATACGTTCACGCTTTTTTTCAGGATCTGCAAACAAACTTTGTACTAAAGGAGTGTTCACCGTGCTAGGATGAATGGAGTTAATCCTAACTTGATCCTGAGCATATCTTACTGCAGCAGATTTCGTTAAGAGCGTCACAGCCCCTTTCGTCGCAGTATATGCTTCTGGGGTATACTTATGTCCTATCAGACCACAGATTGAAGACATGTTAATGATGCTTCCTTTTTTCTGTTTTCTCATTACCGGAAGTGCATGCTTAATACCGAGGAACACGCTTCTCACATTCACCCGCATCATAGTATCCCATTCTTCAACTTGCATTTCCGCTATTGACTTACGTATATTTATCCCGACATTGTTAACGAGAATATCTACTCTTCCTGATGATTTCGTTACTTCGGAAATTATTTTTTCCCATTCTTCTTCCACGGTAACATCCATTGAGAAAAATATTGCTTTGCCACCGGACAAACGAATATTTTTTCCAAGTTCTATTCCTTTTGATTCGTCCAAATCGCAAAGGAAAACGCTTGCTCCTTCTTCGGCGAAACGACCGGCTATTGCTGTACCGATAGCTCCAGCCGCTCCTGTAATTATAGCTATTTTACCTTGTAGTCTCATTTTGCTATCTCCTTTTCTTTAGTAATTTCTCAATATCTGTTTATTGAACATTTTTAGCCTAGTGATTTTTATAAAAGAAGGTATAGGTTTTTTCTTAAGCTCTAAAAAAATCCTTTAAATCTTCAAAATCTATAAATCTAATTTCAAAACCTTCTCCGTAAATACCCACGCCTTTAAAAGCATGCTACTTTCAAAATCCAAGCTTTGCTTATCCTGTTTCTTCCTTTTTTTGTGATTTTACGTATCTTTGAACCACTTCTTCGTTTATCCCTATGGTAGATACAAAATACCCTTTAACCCAAATGCCTTTTCTATTCCAATATACTTTTTTCAAGAAAGCAAACTTCCTGCTTAGAGATCTGCTGGTATTCTTTTTGATGGTTTCCACTACTTTACTTAGCACATACTTTGGGGTAATAATCATATACAAATGGATATGATTAAGATCTATGCCTACCTCTAAGTATTCCTATTTAGGATAATATTTCCTTATTTCTAGGATTTTTATTTTTAGATAGTCTTTTACCCCTTTTATAAGTATAAGTATCTTCCTTCGATATCGAGTTATCCAGACAATGTGATATTGAGTTTTATATACTGTATGGGCTGATTTTCTTAGTTTTATTTTTTTATTATATAAACATACTTACCGATAGAAACTATTAATCGGGCTATATTAGGCGGACAGCAGGCACAACCAAACCATTGTTGCCGTGTAGTCTTTATATGTTTCTTATCATAACGTTTATCACATGATTCTGGCCATATCTCTAAAGGATTAACATAAAAATATTTTTTACCATCCAGAGATATTCCGCTTAAAACCCCATTATAAAGAGCTCTTTCCATTATATCAGCATACTTACCGTTTATCTCTAAATGTAAAACATCCTATGAGCCCAAAAGACTAAACCTATAGCAGCACAGGTTTCCGCATATACTGTGTCATTGGAAAGATCGTAATCAAAAGTAAAAGTCTCGTTATAAGCTGACGAACCAATGCTCCCAGTTACATACATTTGCCGTTTAGTAACATTTTTCCACAATCTTTTACATTTATCCTTTAATTCCTCATCACTGGTTTCAATTGCAATATCAGCCATAGCACAATAAAGATACATAGCCCTAACAGCGTGACCAACAGCAACTGATTGTTCTCTAACAGGAACATGTGACTGGTTGTATGAGTAGTCAAATAAATTAAAAACATAATGCTTTTTTTCGCTTTCGCCTCTTTCTACTCTTTCTACGGCTTCAATATCAAAAAAATGAGGTTGCTGTCCCCGTTCATCGATAAAAAACTTACTTAATTTTAGGTACTTTTCATTTTTAGTTACTTTAAAAAGTTTTACTAAAGCAAGTTCAATTTCCGAATGGCCAGGATAGCCTCTCTTTTTACCCTCTTCGGGTCCAAAAATATAATCAATATGGTCTGCTAATTTACAAATAACATCGAGTAATTTCTTTTTCCAGGTTTAACTACCGTAAAATAGGTGTTTAGATATCCATCAGACTGCTGGGCCTTTACTATTAAATCTATTACTTCATCTGCAATGTTTTCAAGCTCTGGATTATTCTGGTATTCAAGACTATAGCTAACAGCTTCCAGCCATTTGGCAACATCACTATCCTGAAAAACCCTGCCATAAAACTTACTATCTACCATACCAGCAGCAATACGGAAATTATCAATTGCATGACTCTTCTCAACATCAGGAATCTGATCGTTTAATGC
>DASRME010000408.1:0-2834 GCA_035648095.1 Atribacterota bacterium
TACAGTAAATGATTTATTAAATAAAAATATATGTTAAGAAGGAGGTACAAAATGACTTGGAGAAGTTCTTATTATACAAGGTTCGGATTGTCGGACAATAAATATCCTTCCCGTCTCGATTCTTTCTCTCTTAATGAGCAGTGTTTCATAAGAAAAGACCATAAATGTGGGAAGATTTTTGGTGCGTCAAAATCATGCTTTATTGCGTGTCCTGGAAATGATGAGTTGGGGCTAATGCTAGATCTAATGTCGGAAAAGCTCACAAAAGTGGGAATTGAACCTATTGTAGCAGTGAAAGAACGAGCCTACGGGCAAGACATCTTCTGCACTAAAATTTGTGGAAAAATTATAGAATCTCGTTTCTGCATTGTAATTCTAGATGACACCGTTGGAAAGGATGTAAATATTCCAAATCCTAACGTTTATTACGAGTACGGTCTGATGACATCGCTGAAAAAGCACATTATACCCCTTCAAGAAGAGGACTTAAGCTTAGCCTTCAACATCCAAAGCCATGACACCATAAAGTACAACAGTAAGAACATCACATTTGAACTAGATAGAGCGATCAAAGATGCCATTAAAATTACTGAGAAGAAAGAGAAAGACGAGAGGAAAATTGCATTACCTGAAAAAACTCTGCTTCGCAAATTGGAAATGGCAGGATTCAAACAGCGAAATAATGATGATTGGTTCCTCTATGATGTTATTGAAGATACAAATTTCAAGGGTTTTGGACAAGATGAAAAAAACGATAAGCCCTTTTATCTCTACCTGGGGAAAATCGATAATACTACTGAATTTCAAGATTACCTTAGCGACTTAAATATTGTGGTATACCGTACAGAACATAAGGCTAAAGAGTTACAAGAAAAATTATCTTTTTTTAAAGAAAGCCTTGACAAAACCAAGGGAAACCTTGAAGAAATTAGAGAAAAACGCCGTGTTTCGTACGAAGAGTTAGATCATGAGAGAAAAATTGAAAAATTTGAATCAAATATTAAGGATATAACTAAAAAACTATTTCGGATGTCAACTATATTCGTTGGATTCATCATAAATCCCCAACTGGACACTGACGAGTTTCCTTATAAAGCAGAAGAATTAATTCAGGGATACGGAAGATACAAGCTGAGTCTTAATTCGGAAGATTCAATATCATTTGATGACATCCCTGTAAAATTGTCTGTTAGTAGCACTTGATATGCAAATAATCGCTTTAATCAATCAAAAAAGGCGGAGTGGGAAAAATTACTTGCGCAATTAACATAGGAGCGGGCTTAAATAAGCTTAAGAAGCACATTTTATTGATAGATTTAGATCCGCAAGCAATTTTTTTACTTATTCTGGTCCCCTCTTCTCTTAATTTATCCATATTGGCAGGTTATTTATGAGGACACTTTTTATATTTATCGATGAATCAGGTAATTTCGATTTTTCCCCAAAGGGGACAAAATATTTTGTACTCTCCGCAGTTAGTACTCTGAATCCTCTAGGAAAAGAAAAGTTAGAAGAAATAAAATATGATTTAATGAAAAATGGAACTGACCTCGAATATTTTCATGCCGCAGAAGACAAACAATCTGTAAGAGATCTAGTTTATGGTTTTATAGAAAAGATGGAAGACATAGAAATAGATTCAGTAATAGTCCAAAAAAATAAAACAAACCCTGCTTTATATATTTCAGAAAAAAAGAAAAAAGCTAAAAAAGGCGAAAAACTTTATACTATAGCATTACAAGCTCTACTTCAATATATTTTTCGTAGATACAATAATTCTGTAAAAATTGATCAGGTAGTTATAGTTTTAAGTTCTATATTTGATGCAAACAAGAGAGAATTAATAAAAAAGACAATAAAAATATATTTAAAACAAATATTTTCTAATCCCTTTTATCTTTACTTTCACGAAAACAGATCAGACAAAAATACACAAATTGCAGATTATTGCTGTTGGGCCATTTATAGAAAATGGACAGATGGGGAAATAAGACCTTATAATGCAGTTAAAGAAGGAAATAAAATAAAAAGTGAATTTGATATTTTCAAAGCCGGGCAAACTATTTATTATAATTACCCTGCATAAAAAAATGACCACCCTGCCTATCTTTCGAAGAGACCCATGGTCTCTTGTTAGCAGGGTGGAACCTTTAAAGCTGATTTTATAATAATACAAAAGCCACAAAATGTCAAATTGTCATTTTGTCAAATGAAATATAAGTACTTTCAGTTGAATAACTGTTTATATAATACTTATATTTTACACGCGAAGCTAAATCTAAATAAAGCGCATCACAAAATGGAGCTTTTATAATGCAAATAAATGAATATTTAAAACAAGTAAAAAGTAGATTTTCAACTGGTATTTCTACCGAACATAGCTATCGGGCAGATTTGCAAAATCTATTAAATGAGATGGTTAAAGGGATTACAATAACCAATGAGCCTAAACGTCAAAAATGTGGTGCTCCTGATTATATCATTCAAAAAAAAGAAGTTCCGCTCGGGTACATTGAAGCAAAAGACATTGGTATTGATCTAAATAAAATCGAAAAGTCTGATCAGATGAAAAGATATTTGAGCAGTTTGGATAATTTGATATTAACGGATTATTTGGAATTTCGTTTCTATAACTATGGTCAGAAGGTAAAAGAAATAAAAATAGCCTCAATCGAAAACGGTAAAATCAAAGCCCTTACTGATTTTTTTGATTCTTTTAGCACTCATATACTGGACTTTTGCGAATTCAAGGGGCAGACTATTAAATCCGCACAAAAACTTGCTAAAATGATGGCACAAAAAGCAAGAATGATGGAAGAAGTATTATTCAATGC
>DASRME010000409.1:0-3537 GCA_035648095.1 Atribacterota bacterium
CCAGTATGGCTGAAGCTAAGACATTATCGGTAAAGATATCTCCCCATTGTTCAAAAGTTTTGTTGGTAGTAATAATAACCGATCCCTTTTCATACCTTTTAGAGATGATCTCAAAGAAATCATCAGCACTGTATCCGGGCAGCCTTTTAAACCCCAATTCATCCAGAATCAAAAGATCAGGTTTTAAGTAGTAATCTACCTTCTGATAGTAAGTATTATCTGCTTTAGCAGCATTTAGATTATGCAACAACTCTGATACCGGAGTAAACAATACCTTATAGCCTTTCATTAGAGCCTTAATGCCAATAGAGATGGAAAGGTGAGACTTCCCGGTACCGGGATTACCGATAAAGACGATATTTCTCTTCTCGGTAATAAAGTTACAGGTAAGGCAGTCATTAATAATGCGTTTATCGATAGAGGGCTGAAAAGAAAAATCAAAGTCCTCAATGTTTTTATGAGCCGGAAATTTAGCTTTAGAATATCTCTTTTTATAGCTATTGGTCTTTCTGTTGTTCTCTTCATCCTCTAAGAGGAGTTCTAAGAATTCACCATAGGATAGAGATTTCTCTTTAGCATAACTTACTCTTTCCTCTAGGTTATTGTAGATTCCGGAGAGCTTGAAATTTCTTAATCTTGCCTTAAGCAGTTGCATAGGTGACCTCCTTATCAAATTCTACGGGTAGATGGTAACTGCCGTTATGGCAGATATTCCTGATCACCGAATATCTGGTTACCCCAAAAGAGAGAGCCCGCCTGCAGGCTGCTTCGATTACTTCATCCGGATAGGTCTTTCCTAAAGAAAGAATCCCCTGTACGGTTCTATTCCAATCCCGGGGATGTTCTTTTATTACCAGGAAGAATAACTGCTCACTATATCTTCCGAGATGCGCCATCTTCACCTGATACTTTTCTTGATATTCGGTATCAGAATACCTCTTGTAGGTAGGATAATGACCGGGTTTGGTAGAAAAGTTACCTCTATCGGTTAATCTGGGATGAAGGGCAATCTCTTTTCCCTGAGAATAAACTTTTAATAAATTCCTGGTCAGTTCTATCTCTACCTCCTTACCTACGTATTCGAAAGGGACCGAATAATAATTGTAGTCTACATAGATGTGACAGTCATGGTAGACCTTACGGGTACCTACTTTTGCTAATTTAAATTCTTCTTGAGGGAGGGGAATAAGTTTTGCCTTCTCTTCTTTTTCGAATACCTCCTGGGGGACCTTTCTGGTGGTACCGTGTATCCTAAGATTAGCCCTG
Organism: Atribacterota bacterium; assembly: GCA_035648095.1. GTDB lineage: Bacteria > Atribacterota > Phoenicimicrobiia > Phoenicimicrobiales > Phoenicimicrobiaceae > Sediminicultor. Next base: position 1,267 of record DASRME010000409.1, read on the forward strand.
GTATACCATTTAAATAATCTTTCTTTCAGGTCTTTTTCACCGCTGAATTTACGCCCGGAAAAGAAATTATTCTTCACATATTTTATCCCTGATTCTACCTTACCTTTATCGTTAGGTCTTCTTACCCGGCAGGGTAGAGGGTGAAATCCGTAGTGAGAGGCAAAGTTTTTATACAGTTCTTGGTAGATGGGTTCATAAAAGTTGGCCTTTAGGATAGCAGCTTTTAGGTTATCGATTTTTACATACTGGGGTATTCCGCCAAAGTAATTAAAGGCATTAATATGACATTGAATAAAGGTCTCTACTCTCTGGTCATAGACTACTTCATAATAGTCTAAGCGGGAATAAGATAGTCTCATATTAAAGACCCAGGTCTTTCTCTTTTTGCCCTGGTACAGGGTATAGCCGAGATAACCAAAATCAACCTGGGCTTCCTCTCCCGGGAGAGTATGCATACGGATAAAGATATTATCTCTTTTTTTAATTTTACAAATGTAATCCTTTACCGTAGAATATCCCACCTTTACTCCTTCTCCTTGCATCTTTTCATGTATCCTTACCCCGGAGAGATTGTCTTCTAACCATTCCATAATCTGTTCCTTATGGTAATCCAATATCCGGGGATGGGGCTTCTGGGCAAGATATTCTTTTCCTTCTTCTATTTCTTTTATTCTTTTAGCTACCGTTTTCCAGTCATGACCGGTTAACCTGGCAATCATCGATTTATTCTTATGTCTTTCCCAAAGTGATTTAATAGTTATATACATCGCTACTCCTATCATTTTTTCTACCTCCCTTAAGTATTAAATTATAACTTAAGAGAGGTATTATTTTATAGATGTAACTATGGAATTTTCTCTGGCGTTACCTATGGAATTTACTATAGCTTTGAGGGCAATATCATATTAAGAAATTACTTGATACTCATAAGCTTAAAGATAAATACTTCGAAATTACTTAACTTACGAATATTATCTGAATAAAGGGTGAATATTATGAAAGCTGTTTTATACGCAAGAGTCTCTAGCAGAGAACAGGAAGAAGGTTTTTCTATCGCAGCTCAATTAAAATTAATTAAAGAATACGCTGTTAAAAACAAATTAAAAACAATGAATGAATTTATCGATATAGAAACAGCTAAACAGACAGGGAGATCTAACTTCAATAGCATGATAGATTTTCTAAGGGATAATCCGGAAGTCAAAAATATTCTCTGTGAAAAGACTGACCGGCTATATCGGAATTTCAAAGATTATCTTACCATTGAAAATCTTGACTTAAGAATCCACCTGGTCAAAGAAAACGAAGTCTTATCTAAAGAATCTAAATCACATCAAAAGTTTATTCATGGTATCAAGATTTTGATGGCAAAAAATTATGTTGACAACTTATCTGAAGAGGCTAAAAAAGGAATGCTGCAAAAAGCTCACGAAGGTTACTATCCTTCTTTTGCACCTTTGGGATATTTGAATATTGAAAATGAACTAAATGGTAGAAAAATAAAGATCATCGATATCGATCCATCTAAATCCCACCTAATTAAAAAAATATTCAAACTTTATAGTACAGGAGTATATTCCTTACAAAAGATAAGCCATTTTGCCAATGAAGAGGGTTTAAGGAGCAGAAAGGGCCATAAAATACATAAAAGCGCTATCTATAAAATGCTTAAAAATCCTATTTATTATGGTGATTTTAAATGGAACAATAAAATCTATAAAGGTAAACACTCGGCCATCATTAGTAAAGAGCTTTTTGATAAGGTACAAAAGACTTTTTTCTCTAAATATAATAAATCTCAAAAGATTCAAAAACATAATTTTGCCTTTACCGGACTTTTAACCTGTGCGAAATGTGGTTGTGCTATCACTGCAGAAATTCAAAAAGAAAAATATGTTTATTACCACTGTACCAATTATAAGGGTAAATGTGGAGATAAATTTATAAGAGAAGAAAATTTAGCCGAAAAAATGGGAGAGTTAGTTAAAAAGATAAGGATTGAACCTAAGATTATAGATTGGCTGAAAGAAGCTTTATTAATGAGCCATAAAGATGAGCAAGAGTATCACAATAGCCAGATAAAATCTCTGCAAGTACAGTATAATAAACTGCAACATCGTTTGGATAAAATATATATAGATAAATTAGATGAAATAGTTACAACAGAATATTATCAAGAAAAGACTAATGAATGGAAAGATGAACAAAGTAAGATGCTAAACAATATTGAAAGACATAAAGAGGCTAATACAAATTACTTTGAACAAGGAC
>DASRME010000410.1:0-4188 GCA_035648095.1 Atribacterota bacterium
TGATCCAACCATTCTTGAAGACACCACCTTTGATTTTGATAACATTGCCCACCGGTTAAGAGAGATTGCTTTTCTAAACGCCGGAGTTAAGATTAATTTAAAAGATGAAAGGGAAGAAAACAAGGAAGTTTCTTATAAATACAATGGAGGGATAAGCGAATTTGTCAGCCATTTAAACAAAAATAAAGACCTTTTATTCCCAAAGCCCATCTATTTTACAGAGAAGAAGGATGACATAGAAGTAGAGGTCGCCTTACAATATAATGACAGTTACACAGAAAACATCCTTTCTTTTGCCAATAATATAAATACAGAAGAAGGGGGAACCCATTTGGCAGGATTTAAAGCTGCTATAACCAGAGTAATAAACGATTATGCCCGTAACAATTTATTGTCTAGCGGTAAAAAACCATCTTTGAAAGAAGGTGAAAACAATCTTTCCGGCGATGATGTGAGAGAGGGGTTGACTGCCGTAATTAGCGTAAAACTATTAAACCCTCAATTTGAAGGACAGACTAAAACTAAGTTGGGGAACAGTGAGGTAAGGGGGGTAGTATCTTCTGTTGTCGGAGAAGGCCTAAACAATTTCCTTAACGAGAATCCGAATGTAAGCAAGAAGATACTGGATAAATCCATTTCTGCCTTAAATGCCCGAGAGGCAGCTAGGAAAGCTCGAAATCTAGTTCGCCAAAAAAGTGGCATATTAGGATTAGGGACTCTCCCCGGAAAATTAGCTGATTGTTCGGAAAAAGACCCCCTGTTCAGAGAAATATTTTTAGTAGAAGGTGATTCTGCAGGAGGCTCGGCCAAACAAGGGAGAGACAGAAGGTTTCAGGCTATCCTGCCCTTAAGGGGCAAAATTTTAAATGTAGAAAAAGCACGCTTGCATAAAATATTAGATAACAATGAAATAAGATCTATGGTTACTGCTTTGGGTATAAACATTGGGGAAGATTTAGATATTGAAAAATTAAGATATTATAAAGTGATTATAATGACTGATGCAGACGTCGACGGGGCCCACATAAAAACGCTACTTTTAACCTTTTTCTTCCGTTATATGAAACCATTAATCGAAAGAGGGAATGTTTATATTGCCCAGCCCCCTCTCTATAAACTTGAATATAATAAAGAGAGTTATTATTTATATAACGAGCAGGAGTTAAACGATAAGTTAAAAGAGATAGACGGCAATCCTCGAATTCAGAGGTATAAAGGTTTGGGAGAAATGAACCCTGAGCAGTTATGGGAGACTACCATGAACCCGGGAAACAGAGTTTTAAAGAAAATAGAGCTGGAGGATAATTTAGAAGCAGAGACCATGTTTACGGTTTTAATGGGGGATAAAGTTGAGCCCAGGAGAGATTTTATATATCAACACAGCTTGGAAGTGAAGGAGCTGGATATTTAATAGCGTAGAGCGTGTAGCGTTTAGCGTGTAGTAAAAACTAAAAACCGCGAACTGATAACTTGAATTTAACGCCAAAGACTAAATTAATTGGTCAATTGATAAATTGGAGAATGAGTAAATTATGAAAGAAGAAGAAAAAGACAATTTAGATAATAATAATGAGGAAGAAAAAGAAGAGCGCGAAGAAGAAGGATTTGCCGAAACAAGCAGGACATTACTCACCGATGTCGGAGAGGAGATAAAAGAAGCCTATCTCAGTTACGCCATGAGTGTAATAGTAGGACGAGCCTTGCCTGATGTCCGCGACGGATTAAAGCCGGTTCATCGCCGGGCATTATATTCTATGGAAAAAATGGGGAATACGCCCGATAAAGCTTATAAAAAATCGGCTCGAATAGTAGGAGATATCATGGGTAAATATCATCCTCATGGCGATATGGCAATATATGATACTATTGTAAGAATGGCCCAGGATTTTTCCTATCGTTATCCTTTGGTCGATGGTCAGGGAAATTTTGGTTCAATAGATGGCGACTCCGCAGCTGCCCAAAGATATACCGAAATACGAATGTCAAAAATTGCCCAGGAATTATTAGCCGATATAGACAAAGAAACGGTTAACCTTGTTCCCAATTATGATAATTCTCTCAAAGAACCGGAAGTTTTGCCGGCAAAAATTCCCCAACTATTACTTAATGGTTCTTCAGGAATTGCCGTGGGAATGGCCACCAACATCCCTCCGCATAATTTAGGAGAGGTGGTTGATGGCGCAATCATGGTTATCGAAGACCCGCAAGTTTCCATACAGAAATTAATGACGGCAATTACGGGTCCTGATTTCCCTACCGGCGGCATCATTTGTGGCAGAACGGGAATAAGAAGCGCCTATGAAACCGGAAGGGGAATCATAAAAGTGCAGGCTGCAGTATTTACCGAAGGGGCAGATGGCGAAAAAAATGGAGGCAAGAAAAATCCCCGCATCATCATCAAAGAACTCCCCTATCAAGTAAATAAAGCAAATTTAATAGGGGATATTGCCCAGCTGGTTCAGGATAAAAAGTTACTCGATATTACCAATCTAAGGGACGAGTCAGACAGAAAAGGGATGCGAGTAGTTATTGAATTAAAGAGAGATGCTAATGCCGATATCGTGCTGAACAATCTGTATAAGCATACCAAAATGAAAACTACCTTTGGCATTAATATTTTAGCAATTTCCCAGGGCCGCCCCAAAACCTTTAATTTAAAAGAGCTGTTAGAATGCTTTTTGGCCCACCGTAAAGAGGTGGTGGAAAGAAGAACCAGATTTGAATTAAGAAAAGCCAGAGAAAGAGCCCATATCTTGGAAGGGCTGAAAATTGCCCTGTCTAATATTGATGAAGTGGTACAGATTATTAAAAAAGCAGACAATGTAAAAACAGCGCACGATAAATTGAAAAGCAGATTTGGGTTGAGTGATATTCAGGCACAGGCCATCCTAGATATGAGGCTACAGCGTCTTACCTCTCTGGAGACTGAAAAGATTTTAGAAGAATATTTAGAATTAATAAAACGCATTGCTTATTTGGAAGATATACTACAAAATGAAAAGAAGCTTATGTTGATAATTAGAGATGAGTTGTTGGAGATGAAGGAAAAGTATGGTGATGAAAGAAGAACTAAAATAATAGAAGAAGAAGGGGAGTACGAAATTGAAGATTTCATTACCCTGGAGGATATTGTTATCACTTACACTCAGGACGGATACCTCAAGCGCCTTCCTTTAAGTACTTATAAAAAACAGAAGAGGGGAGGAAAAGGTAAAATCGGAATGACCACTAAACTAGAAGACCTTGTAGACCAGGTGTTTGTCACTACCAACCTCCATGATATCTTATTTTTCACCAGCAAAGGGATAGTTTATAGGAGGAGAGCCTATCAGATTCCCGAGGGAGGGAGAACTTCCCGGGGAGTTGCAGTCATCAATTTATTAGGCATTGAAAAAGATGAACACATTACCACACTTATCCCTATAGAAAGCAATGAATTGGCAGAATCAAAAGAAGATAATAACCAAAAGTATCTGTTTATGGCTACTAAAAAAGGGAAGATAAAAAAGGTTTCTCTTTCCCGTTTTTCTAACTTAAGAAATATCGGGATTATTGCCATACGGCTCTTGCCCGAAGATGAATTAATCGGGGTAAAACTTGCCGAGGGTAATGAAGACGTTATTTTAACTACTCAGCACGGAAAGTCTATCCGTTTTTCAGGAGGTCCCATTAGACCCATGGGGAGAAGCACCTTTGGAGTGAAAGGTATCATGTTAAGGGCTAAAGATTCTCTTATAAATATTAGTTTAGTTTCTCCGGAAACGGATAAATACTTATTAATAGTTACCGAGAAAGGATTTGCCAAAAGAACCCTCTTAAAGGAATTTAGAGAATTTAAGAGACGAGGTAGTCAAGGGCTGAGATCGATTAAACTCACCGAAGAAAGGGGCTTGGTGATAGATGTTATCGTGGTGAGCGAAGAAGACCAGATAGTATTAATCAGCCAACAGGGGATTGTTAGTAGGGTTCAGGTTAAAGAGATTCGTCATACCGGGAGATGCACGCAAGGGGTAAGGGTAAAGAGCCTTGCGCCGGAAGACAAGGTGGCCAGCGTTGCCCTGGTATCGAGCGAAGATGTTGATCTAAGCTAAAAAATATTTAAAACGTGACAGAAGACACACATAAGAGATTAATCCAGCAGCAATTATTTATTATTTTTAGAATACTTTTTATCAAAAGTCATTATAC
>DASRME010000411.1:0-8733 GCA_035648095.1 Atribacterota bacterium
AATAGACTGGCAAATTCTTGCTGACTCTTCTGTATGCTCTCTTTATCTTGTTTGTGCATAGCAATATCTTTTTGAAGTTGTTCGTTCGCCCTTTTTAATTTTAAGGTACGTCCATTCACTAATTCTTCAAGGTACTCTTGATATATTCCTATCTCCTTTTGCATTTGTTTGCATTTAGTGATATCCCCTGCTATACCCAATACTAAAGTTTTTCCTTTCATCTTTACCGGATAAGTGGAGATATTAACTGTCACTTTACTTTTATCTTTTCGATTTAATATAAATTCATCTGGTCCTGTTGGTTTTCCCATTATATTTTTTAGTAATGTTTTAGCTGCTTTGGGTATGTCAGCAAGGGCAAATAATTTTAAATTCAAAAAATTCTTTCCGATTAATTCTTCTTTTCTATAACCGGTTACTCTTTCGGTTGCCATATTTCCATCAATAAAATTACCCTTTAAATCATTAATATAATAAGCATCGGGTGCATAATCGAATACTATTTTAAAAAGCCCTTCCAAATTTATTAGTTTTTCTTCTACTTGCTTATTTTCGGCAATGCTATTTAGTAGTATTTCCCCTCGTTCTTCTCTGAAAATTTTCAATTCTTGCATTAATTCTGTCTTTGACTTATCCTCATCTTTCATCCTATTCTCCTCATATTGAGTTCACAAGATAAACTAGTGTATAAATAATTATTGATATTATTTACTTTTTATAAATTTTTTAATATTCCTCAGCATCTTCTCTTTCTAATAATATTCTTTGCTTGCTTTTTATATCTTTCATCTTTCTGGAATCAATCCACTTTTTTATTATTTTTCTCCTCTTTTCTTCTAAATCAACCTCAAGCATTTTTATTGTTTGTTTATTGTCTTTACTATAGAAAGTTCCTTTAGATTTAATAGAAGTCGTTTTAATTCTTTTACAGGTTAACCACTACCTCCGGCAGCTATCCTTAAGAATTCCCGAATAGGAAATAAGGAATCCTAAAATATCTTATCCCCGAAGCATAGGGGGCTATCTCATATAGTCCAAAATAAGTTACCATCCCGTCTTCAATTAGATAAAAGGGCTGTTTTCTTGACTAATTGACTGGAATGCTGACCACTCAGTAAAATATTCCTGCGGGTTTAAATTTATCTGTCTTTTTATTTCTTGATTAATAATATCTACATCATCTTTTTCTCTTTTAAGATATCGCTAAGAAGAATCTCCTTCCCATTTTCCAGATTAAAATTGTAGGCACGTTGTAAGGTGTATCCGTGTGCTCCCAGGGTATAGGAATAATAAAAAACCGAAAGACTCAATAAATTATTCTTTTGATAATGTACTATATAATACGTCGTAGCAATATATTTTCTTATCTCCCATCCTTCGCTTCTGGCTAATTTTAAATAATCTTCTGATTCCGCTTGTAACTGATTTTTAAAATTAAGGATATCTTTTTGGATAATTTGATTTATCTTTTCTTCTACCCGCTTATCTTTCATACCCTGAACCAGGGGAAATACCATATCTACCTTCAGGGCTTCTTGATCTTCTTTTATCACCAGATCGGTAATAGTGATTTCCTGATCTACAGGTTTAGTTTCCTGAGCCTGGGCTAGTACAGTCGTATCAATAAAGGCGTTTGCTATTATTCCCAGAAAAATTAATCTTAAAAATAAAAAGAATAATTTTTTCATTACAAACAACCTCTTTAGGGATATTTTATTTAACCCGTTAAAACTATGTGACGGCTAATAGTCTTTTTCTTCTCCACTCAGTTTACCACTTTCTATCAAATAATTCACGATCCTTTCCGATAAATAAAAGGCATCCTCTTTTTTTAGATATTTTTCATTATTCACCACTCTATATATTTACATCTATGATAATGACACAAAAGAGAGGCAATTTCTTTCACTTTCTTAACTCGCTACTCAATACTAATTTTCCTATCCGCTATTACTTACTATGCGCCAACCCGCACTTGTAACCCATACCTTATCTTCTTCACTATTTACTATATATTCGATACTCGATACTATATTTGCAGCCTTGACAAAATTTAAACCATCTATTATAATATTTCGTATCCTAAATATTTGTATAATAAATATATTACTATAAAATAATTTTTAAACACTTTTTCTGACAATGTTTTCATATATTATATATACTTTTTTATTATATAAAATAAATCTCAATTTATCAAAGAGGAGGAAATATAATTATGGCCAAGCCTAAATTTGAAAGCATTTCAAAAATCATTGATCTTACCAGAAATTTTGACAAATCTATGAGACACAAATTTCATCATCTGATGCAGGATTCAGACTTAACCTTTCCTCAATTTTCGGTAATATCAATGCTGGAAAAACACGGAGAACAGAAGGTAAGTGAATTAAGTTTAAAAATAGGATTATCTGACAGTACTGTATCAGGAATCCTGGATAGGCTCGAGCAAAAAGATATCATAAAACGCGAGCGTACTAAAGATGACCGAAGAGTGGTAAAAATATCTTTAACCGGGAAGAGTCAAAAATTTTGTAATGACTTTCGCCAAAAAAAGGAAGAATATTTTACCCGGCTACTCAAAAAACTTTCTGAACAGGAAATAAAGGATATAATCAAAGGGCTGGAAATTCTTAACCGTGCACTCACTAATGAAGAATTGGAAAAAAATGTAATAGGAGATAATTCATGAAACAGTTAACTGCCAGATTGGGAGAAGAAAAAATAAGTAAACTTTTGGTAAATTTATCTTTACCTGCAACTATCGGTATGGTGGTCAATGCATTATATAATCTCGTTGATACTATCTTTGTGGGAAGAGGTGTAGGCGCTATCGCTATCGGGGGATTAACCGTTGCCTTTCCTATTCAAATGGTGATTATGGCTTTTGCCATGATGATAGGAATTGGTGCAGCCTCTGCCATATCCAGGAGTTTAGGGGAAAAGAATATAGAAAGAGCAGATTATGTTGCCGGTAATTCCTTTCTGTGTGTAATTATCTTAAGCGCAATCATTTCTGTCCTCGGTCTTATCTTTACCGAACCAATGTTAAGAATTTTCGGTTCAACAGATACTATCTTGCCTTATGCCAAAGATTATATTACCATCATACTCTGGGGGAGTATTTTCTTTTCTTTTGGCATGTCTTCCAATAACTTAATCAGGGCCGAAGGTAATGCTAAAGTGGCTATGGTCACCATGCTGATCGGGGCAATATTGAATATCTTCTTAGACCCCATATTTATTTTTATCTTTAAATTAGGAGTTAAAGGCGCTGCTCTGGCCACGATTATTTCTCAATTTATTTCTTTTCTTTATATATTAACCTATTTATACAGCGGTAAAAGTTCATTAAAAATAAAACTACATCATCTAAAACCTAAAATAAATATTATTAAAGAAATATTTGCCGTAGGATCTGCTGCTTTTTCCAGACAGATTAGCGGGAGTATAGTAGCCATTGTGGTGAATAACTCCCTGAGGATTTTTGGCGGAGATACCGCCTTGATCATTGTGGGCATGCTCCAGCGGATCACTCTATTTATGTATATGCCCTTATTCGGGGTCATCCAAGGGATGCAGCCCATCGTAGGCTTTAATTATGGAGCGAAAAAATATGAACGGTTAAAAGAAGCGGTAAAATTATCGCTTATTACCGCTACTGCCCTGGCCACTTTTAGCTGGCTGATAATAGAGTTATTCCCTGCTGGGGTTGTAAGCATATTTACTTTGGATAAAGAAATAATTGCTAATGGCTCCTCGGTAATTAGGATAGTAATTTTGATGACACCATTTATCGGTATCCAGATAGTAGCTGCTGGTCTATTTCAGTCTTTGGGGAAGGCAGTTCCCTCTTTGGTATTATCTTTACTTAGGCAAGTTTTGCTCTTTATTCCATTAGTTATTATTTTGCCAAGAGTTTTGGGATTAAGAATTATGGGGATTTGGATTGCCTATCCTGCTGCCGATATTTTGTCAGTTATTCTTACTGTCTTATATTTAAGAAGTGAATTAAAAAAGATGAGCTTAAGCCTGTGGTAAAATGTGCTAGACCATCCTCTGATATAAATCAAATCAAAAACCTTACCAGAGGACAGTCACCTGGTAAGTTCTGGTAGGTTTATTTTGATTAGAATGGTCCTTCTAAATATTTAGAGAGGATGAGCCCCGGATCATCAAAAGAATGCAACAAAGAAAAACAGGATAGCGCGTGAATAAACTCTATGGGATAATCCATTTGGCTCCAAACCTTAAACCTATCCTGAGCCAGCAAGGCAATGCCTACCTTCTTATAATAATTAGGTTTTTTGATATCCCCTTCGGCTTGACTGCAGGCAATTATACAGGGCATCTCCTTTTCAAGATAAAAAGACCGAAAATAATTTAATACTCTGGTGGGGGCATTCCCCGCTCCAAAACCATAGACACAAACTATCTTTTTGTCTTCGCTGAGCTTTTGCTCCACACCGGGGAGGCACATAAACCAGCCTATTTTTTCACAGATATTTTGTACCTTCTGCGAATTATAATTTAAAATCTTTTTTGTTTCATCGGAAGGAACATATTCTATCTTTGATGAAAACCTTCTCCTCTTGATTTTAAGAGCCCAGTCAGGATTAAAATAGACTGGTATACCATTAGTGGTAATAAATATATCCGGATGTAAGGCATGGGCCTTATGTGCCCGGGCGCCGGGAATTAATTTCCAATTACAATAAATCCATACTCCGGAAAAGTCTGAGCACACCACCTGGGAAGCCCCACGTAAATTTACAGTAACGTCTTCCGGCATATAGTCTAAGGTAAGCTGACTTCCGGTGATAATTATAGGAATAGGAACTTGGGGGAAACAAATACTAAGCCAGGATGATAGGTAAGCCATGGTGTCTGTTCCATAAAGAATAAGTACACCATCAAGGCCTTTTTGAAGTTCTTCTAATATAATAGAAGTGATTTTTATCCAGTGTTCCGGACCAAGATTAGAACTATCTTCTCCTGGTATTCCTAAAGGTTCCTGACAGATTAATTCTACTTTTTTATCCTGAAAAAAATTTTCTACATAACTATGAAGCGATTTAAACATTTTATCATTCGGGCCTGTAATCTTACTCTTACCCTGAAAACCACTAACGATAGTCCCTCCGCTAAAAATCACCAAAATACGCTTTTTCCGTTGCATTTTTACCTCTTTACTAATTATAATATTCCCTAAAACAGTAGATTTTCACTACTAATTAATTGGTAAATTTATTATTTTTGTCTAAAAAAATACACGCCAGGTGACTCTGTCTCATTTCAGGTTAGCTTAAATCCCGCCCAGTGAAAATTATTAGTTCCTTCTTTTTTCGCCGTGTACATGGCATTATCTGCACTTTTTATTAAATCCTCTTCCTTTTTCCCATTATCAGGATATAAAGCTATTCCGATACTTGTCTTTATATATATCTGATTATCCTTGATCAGGAAAGGCTCACCAAGAGAATGAAGTATTTTTCGGGCAACATCTTCAGCATTCTCTCTGGGTTGTTTTAGCCGGGGCAATAAAATAATGAATTCATCTCCTCCTAAACGACAAATGGTATCAGCTTCCCGCAGGAGTTTATTAAATTTTTTTGCTACTTCTTGAAGTAACTGGTCTCCAATATCATGACCAAATTGATCATTCACTTTTTTAAAATCATCCAAATCCAAAAACATCAGTGCAAATTTCTTCTGTTCTCTTTTGGCATAAGCTATTTCCTGTCTCATTCGATCATAAAATAACACCCGATTGGGCAATCCGGTTAGTGAGTCATATAGGCTAAGAAATTTCAATTTTTCCTCTATCTGTTTTCTCTCAATTGCAGTAGCTATCTGTTGAGAAACAAATTCCATAAGTCTTATATCATTTTTAGAATAAAGGTTCGGATCAGTGTAACTTTGCAAAATCATAGAACCGATAATCTTGCTTTCTATCTTTAAAGGAACCCCCAACCAAACCTGCTTATTGGTTATGACATCATGAGAATTAAAATCTCCTCGGGCAATCATCCCCTTATATTTATTATAATTTAACAGTAATGACTCCCCGGTTTTAAAAATATAATTAAAAATACTATCAGAGTCACTATATTTTGAGATTAGAATATCCCTATCTTTTTCTCCTGTTTCATCAGCATAATAAGAAAAATAAAGTTTATTTTTCTCTTCATCTAATAAGGCAATGTAAAAATTAGTCGTATCGATAATAGTGCTAAGCTCTTGGCGAATAACAGGATAGAGTTGCGCTAAGGAAATATCGGAGTTAGCTGCACGGGAAATATTATATAATACGTTATTTACTATTTCGTTTGCCTTACGATTAGTAATATCATTGAGTAAAAATATTTTTCCAATAGTTTGTTCATTCACCCGGTTTAAGGTAACGGAAACAGAAACACTAATTAATTTATTATTCTTTTTCTTTGCTGTCAATTCCAAATCCTTAAAAACACGGTCACTGCCCAAAATTTGCGTACGCCAACTAGTCAATACCTTTTCAATATGTTTGCCCCTCATCTCCTCAAGTTCATAACCAAAAAGTTCTTCAAATTGTTTATTTACTTCCAGAATAATTCCATCCATGTCGGTATAGGATAATGCTTCCGGTGAATTTTTAAATAAACCGATAAACTCCTGCCTACTTCGTTGAAGTGCTTGTTCTTTCTTCTTAAATTTGGATGTATCACTAAAAATAGGTATTAGTCTTAAATCTTTTTTACTATTTCTATTATTTGATCTAATTGGTTCTGCTTTTAACCGCCTGAATTTATTTACTAATTTATTTAAATAACCACTGCCCTTTATTTTTCTTCTCATTAATCCGTCTCTTTTCTTTGAAATCTAAATAACAAACTTAAGCCCGGCTATCCCGATGAAATTGTTCCCAGCTTACTGGGAAATTTCGCTGATAGCTATTTTTATTTTTACTCATATTTTCTTTTCCCCTTTTATGGTGATGATGAAATGATTTCCTGCCATTGTTTTTAAATTAAATTAATTCTCTATTCTTGTAATAATAAAAATAACTCCTTCCCTTTAGAAGTATCTATATATTTATACCACATATTTTTTAAAAATCCTCTTTTTGCAGAAATAAAAATATAGCAGATTATTAAATTGTTTTATTTACTAATTAAAAATGAAAAAATCTTTTTTTATCCTATTGTTTTTTAAATATAAAAAGTATATATTAATATTATAATATACTTTTATAGAAAAATCCTTTTTTATAATTTTTTTTATAGGGAATAATTATGTCTAAAATTGTTTTTTTTGGGGAATAATGTAATTAGAGAGAAAAGAAATTTGAAAAGAGAATAAATTATTACTGAAAAGTTGATAAAGGCAAACTAATCAAAAGGATAGGACGCAAAGTCATGGGTCTAAAGTGCTTCTGTGCCAAGATCGCCAGACTACCGGCTTTTTTTATTTAGCAACACTTTGTAAATACCTTCTTTTCTAAATAGAAAAAGCCCCAAAAAAAGGGGGATAACTAAAATGATAATTTCCAGAAAAGGTATATTTCGCACAGTGTTATTAATTTCCTTAACTATTGTAGTATTAGTTTATGGAGTAACATTTTCCATAAACAGCGAAAATGCAAATACTTACTGCAAAGAAATCAATATTGATAGAGAAATTGAAGATATAAACACTTTAATCATTCCCGAAAATAATCATCAGATTTGTGATTCATTAGCAGGAATATGCAGCCCACCTCCCGGTTGGTATGTAACAAATAACTAATGCTAATACTAAAAAAAGCCTTAATCTTGAACTCATTGCCCAATTTTTAGATTAAGACTTTTTTTATTTTTAAGAACCTCAGAGAGCGGGCTTGTAAGCAGAAATCTTAATACTTGCCACTTTAATATCTGTTCCTCTAACAACCCGCCTGATATCCTTGCTTATTTCCGGTGTTGATTTAATAAATGACTCCAACTCATCCGATTGGTATATTTTGCGCTCAGAAACTTTTACTTTTTCAAGTCCTGCTTTACGCAGCCCAGAAAGATATTCCTTTTCACTAATCACTCCAGAAATACAGGCACTGTATAAGTTTTTATTTTCTCTCAAGCATTCTGGAATGTTCTCACCCACCATATCTGAAACTACCATGCGACCTCCTGGTTTTAGTACACGACTAATCTCAGAAAACACCTTCTCTTTCTCTGGAGAAAGGTTAATAACACAGTTAGAGATTACCCAGTCAACCGAAGATGATTTAACAGGAAGATCCTCGATTAATCCTTTACGCACCTCAACATTCTTAACTCCTGCAGCCTTGATATTCTCCTCCGCTTTGCTAATCATCTCTTCGGTCATATCCACACCAATGACCTGCCCTGAGGGTCCCACCTTACGGGCAGCAATCAAAAGATCAAGGCCGGCACCCGGTCCCAGATCAAGCACAACATCACCTTCCCTGACTTCACTGTAGGCTAATGGATTTCCACAGCCAAAAGTCGCAATATTAGAATCAGCAAGTAAATTATTGAGTTCTTCTTCACTATAGCCGATATCTTTTGCTTTAGCACAGCAATCTGTTTCTTCAAAACTACCACAACAACTTAGGTTTTTCCGGGATATTGCTTCGGCATAAGTTTTTTTTACTTCCTCTCTAACCTTTTTCGCATCAATTTTCTTTTCTTTAGATTTCATGAAATATTCTCCTCTTTCTTAATTTTTCTGATTTTTTTCTTTCATATAATG
>DASRME010000412.1:0-2271 GCA_035648095.1 Atribacterota bacterium
TAAACTAAATTCAATCTTAAAATTAATTAAAAAAGTTGGACATTCGAGAATACCTGTTTACGAAGAAACAATAGACAATATTATCGGAATATTATATGCCAAGGACTTGTTAGGGATTTATGAACGATGGTATATTTCAAAGGAAAAGTTTGATTTAAAGGAACTAATAAGGGAAGCTTACTTTGTTCCGGAAAATAAAAAAATAGACGAATTGTTGGATATTTTTCAGAAAGACAGAATTCAAATTGCCATTGCTATTGACGAATATGGTGGGACAGCAGGATTAATTACCATGGAGGATGTGGTAGAGGAAGTAGTTGGCGAGATCATTGATGAATACGATAAAGAGATAAAATTGTTTGAAATGATCGGAGATAATACTGTAATTACTGATGCAATGATAAGTATTGAAAATATTAATGAAATTTTAAACATCGAAATACCCGAAAATGGTTTCGAGACTCTGGGTGGTTTTATTTATGATCTATTGGGCAGGGTGCCTAAGAAAAATGAAAAGATAAGGTATCAGAATTGTCAAATAATCATTGAACAGGTAGTAAAAAATAGGATTAGAAGAGTAAAGATAATAAAAGAACTACCGCAGACTAAAAATAATACTCCGGGTAAAGATGCATAGGAGGTAAGGAAATTTTGACCGAGTGGTGGATTAAAGTCAGTCCTTTTATATTATTTATGTGTATATTTATTGCTGCTTTTTTTTCCGGGGCAGAAACTGCAGTTATCTCTACCAGCAAGCTGCATCTTAAATATTTAGCCAAGATAGGAGATAAAAAAGCTATAATAGTATCTAATTTGATTAAAAAGCCTGATAAATTTTTAAGAGTGGTTTTAATTGGAACTAATATAGCAGTAATCGTAGCTTCTACAGTTTCCTCTGCCCTGGCAATGCATATATGGGGCGATAGCAAAGGAGTCACTATTTCGATATTGCTTACCACACTAATTATTTTAGTTTTTTGCGAGATAATTCCTAAAACTATTGCTCAAAATAATCCTCAGAAAATTTCGCTTAAGGTAGCTTATTGTTTAAAAATAGCCTCTTACATTCTTTATCCAATTGAAATCTTTTCCAGTTGGATATCGAACTTTATCATCAGAATCTTTACTGGAAAAAAGTATGTGCCTTTAAATGCTTTTTTTACTAAAAAAGATTTAAAGTTGTTTTTTGAAGTCGGCGAAAAAGAAGGCGCATTAGAGAAAAAGGAAAAGAGCATGATTGAGAGAATTTTAAATTTAAATGATATTTTTGTTAAGGATGTAATGATACCTCAAAAATTTATGGTAGCTGTTGAAGAAAATACTTGTTTGGAAGAAGCTGTTAAATTAATGAACAAAGAAGGTCTTTCCAGGATACCGGTTTATCAGAATAATATAAATAATATCATAGGTTTTATTTATGCCAAAGACTTCCTTATCGGAAATTTGAAAAAGAAATTAAGTAAAAGTATAAATTTATTAGGTTTGATCCATCCTCCTTACCTGGTCTCAGAAAATAAAAGGGTTACGACTCTTCTGAAAGAATTTCAAAGAAAGAAAGTCCATATTACTGTGGTAATTGATGAAGATAAAAAAATATCCGGCGTAGTTACCATAGAAGATTTACTAGAGGAAATTTTTGGAGAGATAGAAGATGAATTTGATAAAATTAAATAATTTTAAAATAATTTAAAAATTAAGGAAAAAGGAAAAATATTGAAGAAAGAAATATTGGGTAAATCATTTTTATATGGATTTATATGGTTATTTTTTGTTTTATTTATTTGCCTTACTATAAATAGTAATATTTACGCCAGCACTGTAAGGCCCTTAGCCATAATGATTGGTAATTCACCCCAAGAAGTAATTCACCAAACTGGTCTGAATAAGGCAGATATAATTTATGAAGTAAATGTAGAGTATCCCTTTACCAGATTAATGGCCATATTTAATAATAGTGATAAGGTCATAGTAGGACCGGTTAGAAGCAGCAGATATTATTTTTCCAGATTAGCCATAGAGTGGTCTGCCATCTTTGCCCACTGTGGAGGACAGAGTTTAAAGAGTGAAAGGGTTGTTAATTTAGATCAGATGCTTTATCCTTCTCCTTATTGGAGGGATAAAGATATTGGTGGATGGATAAATCTTTTTACTAATACCCAAAACATAAGAGAAAAGAGTAGAAAAATGGGTTTTCAGGATAAGGTAAATTTGGATAACAATTTACTTAATCTAAGAACACTAAATTTATCAGGAGGCAATACTACCAAAATT
>DASRME010000413.1:0-2002 GCA_035648095.1 Atribacterota bacterium
CTATGAACCTAAAGATATTGCTGAAAAGATTTTATATCTTTTAGATAATCCTGATAAAGCAAAGGAATTAGGCAAAAAAGGTAGAAAATTAATTGAAGAAAAATATAGTTGGGAAACAGAGAGTAAAAAACTATTGGAGATGTATAAAAATTTATAATATAATTAATTAAATAAAGTTAAAAAATAAAGGGATTTATTTATGAACAAAAATATTCTGAAATGGAAAAAATATATGAAAATATATTTAGAAATGTAAATATTGCCTTAGTTAATGAAATGGCAATATTATGTCATAAAATGAATATTGATATATGGGAAGTAATTGAAGCAGCCAAAACTAAACCTTATGGCTTTATGGCTTTCTACCCTGGTCCAGGTGTTGGAGGACATTGCATACCTCTTGATCCATTTTATCTTACCTGGAAGGCCAGGGAATATAATTATCATACTCGATTTATCGAATTAGCCGGTGAAATAAATAAATATATGCCGGAATATACAATAGAAAGAATATCAAGAATTCTTTCTAAAAGATTCAAGAAATCTTTAAATGGTTCCAACATCCTCTTATTAGGAATATCATATAAAAAGGATATTAGTGATTTAAGAGAGTCCCCGGCTTTGGAAATTATTAAAAAATTAGAAAAAGAAAATGTTAATATTTCTTATTATGATCCTTATATTCCAAAATTTGTAAATAACAATAAGGAATATAAAAGTTTATTAAATATTAGTCCAAAAGAAATTAAAGATAAGGATATAGTAATTATTATTACAAATCATACGAATATTGATTATGAAATGGTTATAAGAAATGCTAAGGTTATATTTGATACTCGAAATGTTATAAAAGATAAAAGAAAAAATGTAGAAAAATTGTAATGATAGATTTCTTGCATATTTAAGAATTGGAAAGTAGAAAAGTTAATTGTTAAATTTTTTATTAATATTTGGAGGTATTTATGAAAATAGCAATAATAGGTACCGGTTATGTCGGTTTAGTCACCGGAGTATGCCTGGCAGATTTTGGGAATGATATAATCTGTGTAGATAATGATAAAGAAAAGATCGATATTCTAAATAAAGGTCAATTGCCTATTTATGAACCAGGACTAAAAGAAATAATAGAAAGAAATAGGAATTATAAGAGAATAGAATTTACCACAGATATAAAACATGCCGTTTCCCATAGTGAAATAATATTTATAACCGTGGGAACACCGGAAAAAGAAGATGGTAATGCAGATTTAAAATATGTATTCGAAGTGGCAAAAGATATAGCCTTATGTATGGGTGATTATAAAGTAATAGTAGATAAATCTACTGTTCCTATCGGAACCGGCAAAAAAGTAAAAGAAATAATTCAGAATATTGTAAAGGATAGAAAGGTAAATTATAAATTTGATGTAGTTTCTAACCCGGAATTTTTAAGAGAGGGGAAAGCATTATATGATTTTACTCATCCTGATAGAATAGTAATTGGTAGTGAAAGTAAAAAAGCAATAGAAATTATGAAAGAAGTATATCGGGTATTAAAGCTAAATGATATTCCTTTTATAATTACAAATGTAGAAACTGCAGAGATGATAAAATATGCCTCTAATGCATTTTTGGCTATGAAAATAAGTTATGTAAATGAAATAGCTAATTTATGTGAAAAAATAGGTGCTGATATTCAAGTGGTTACCAGTGCTATGGGGAAAGATGGCAGGATATCCCCTAAATTTTTACATTGCGGACCGGGATATGGGGGGAGTTGTTTTCCTAAAGATACTAAAGCCTTAGCAAAGATAGGAAGAGAAAGCAATACACCTATAACTTTAATAGAATCTACTATAAAAGCCAATCAAAATCAGAAACTAAAGATGGTAGAAAAGATAGAAAAGACAATGGAAAATGTTAAGGATAAAACCATCGCTATTCTTGGTTTAGCCTTCAAACCAGAGACTGATGATATTAGAGAAGCTCCCTCAATGGTTATTATTGAAGAATTATATCAAAG
>DASRME010000414.1:0-10724 GCA_035648095.1 Atribacterota bacterium
TAATACTTTTATACAGGAAGGGGCAAGAGTTGCTTTGACTTCATCCCAGGACTGTGTTGAAGAGATGGTAAAAGAATTTGCGCGTAGAAGAAAACTAATGATGTCTTGTTTTGATGATATAGGAATTTCCTATAAACCACCGCAGGGAGCCTTTTACTTGTTCCCTTCAATTAAGCAATTTGGAATGAATTCTGAAGAATTTTGCAACTTTCTATTAAATGAAGCCAGAGTTGCAGTTGTGCCCGGAAGTGCTTTTGGAGAATTGGGTGAAGGCTATGTTCGTTTTTCCTATACCACTGATTATGAATTAATTAAAGAAGCCATGGAAAGAGTTAAGAGTGCACTAAAACGATTGTAATTTCAATCTTGGTCAATGAGTTAATTCATTGGGGGAGGGATAGATATGAAAAATAATATCACGTTTTTAAAAATTAAACAAAAATTCAATGATCAATATATGGAAGATATACCGGGAGAGATTGAAAAAGAATTTCATAGAATTGGTTTAGATAAAAAAATTCGTCCTGGTATGAAAATTGCCATAACTGCGGGAAGCCGCGGTATTGATCGTATCACAGAAATACTCCAATCAATTATAAAAGAAGTTAAAAAAATAAAAGCTGATCCTTTTATTGTAACCGCAATGGGTTCTCATGGAGGGGCAACCGCTGAAGGACAGCGTGAGGTATTGTCTCATTACGGGATAACTGAGAAAAGTATGGGTGTACCAATAAAAGCTACTATGGATACTATGCAGCTGGATTATCTGGAAAATGGTCTACCTGTCTACTTTGATCGAATTGCTTATCATGCTGATGGTATTATTGCGGTTAATCGCGTTAAAGTCCACACAGCATTTAAGGGAAAAATCGAGAGCGGCTTACATAAAATATTAGCCGTGGGTTTGGGAAATCATCATGGTGCCAAATTGGTTCATTCTCTTGGTGTAAAAGGGCTCCGTGATTACATGGTTGAATTTGCCAAAATTATTTTAAAAAAAGCGCCAATTATTGCAGGATTTGGAATTCTGGAAAATGGATATGATAAAACTTTTCGAATTAAGGCTGCCAACCCGGATGAGTTTGCAAAAGTTGATAGTGAGTTATTAGAAGAGTGTAAAAAAATATTAGCAAGTTTCCCTGTTAAAAATATTGATTTATTAGTTGTGCAGGAAATGGGAAAAAATATTAGTGGAACCGGAATGGATACCAATATTGTAGGGAGCATTAAAGATCCGGGTGATTTTGAACAGCCCGAGATAAAAAAAATATTAGTGTTAGATTTAACTGAGGAAAGTCAGGGAAATGCAATTGGAGTTGGCATTGCAGACATGATCACTGAAAAGCTTTACAAGAAAATTGATTTTAAATCAACCAATACTAATGCAATTACTGCCACTTTTTTAGACCGTGCTCGAATCCCGATAGTATTTCCTACTGAACAAAAAGCAATTGAAACGGGATTAGATACAATTTGGAATTTACCTGGTATTCCTCCCAGAATTATTATTATTAAAAATACCTTAAAACTTGATGAAATGTATGTTTCTAAAGCAATTTGGGAAGAGATAAAAGATAGAGAAAATGTTTATGCAACAGGTGAATGGGAATCAATAAAGTTTGACCCATCAGGTCGGCTGTTGAATACGATTTAACGGATAGAGATGATTGTTAATTTAAAAAATTAAAAATTAAATCAATTAAATTAATTAGTTAGTCTATTTTATAACAAAAGGGGCGATAAATTTGGAAAAAAGTTATAGCAAGAAAAAGATTATTATCAATAAAGAAAAATTTCAAAATTCAATTACTTACTGTTTAATTATTAATACATTGATTATTTTGCCTGTGACAATTTACTTACTGGCCTCTTGTTTTATTAGAATTATATCGATCAATAGAAGCGATATAATATGCCAGCATTGTTATGGTGGCAATTGTAGGCTCCTTTGTGAGTAGCTTTCCATTTTTCGAATTATGAACACTTTAATATTTGTTGTTATTGCTTATTTTCCAAGAAAACAAAATGATTTTATAGTACCGTTATTGTTAAAATTCAGTTCGGATCCTATAACAGAAGATTATTTAAGAAGAACCCTTTCTTTGGGTTATGGCAGTCCGATGATATTTTAAAAAACCCGGATAGTGTTTTCTTTCCGATGATGATTACCCAGGAAGAATTGACTCAAAAAATAAAATACCATCGAACTAATAAAAAAAATAATGGAGGTGATGTATAAAATTAAACAGCATTATTTTTTAGTATTCTAATAAAATTTAAAAGGAGTTAAAAAAAATGAAATCTAAAAAATTGGTAAGTTTTGTGCTCGTGCTTATTTTTGTAAGTGTTTTTTCAATGGGTTCTTTTGCAACAGATTTTCCAACAAGAGATATTAGAGTAATTGTTCCTTGGGCATCAGGTGGCGGAACAGATGCTATTATAAGAGTGATAAGTAAAATTGCCGAAAAATCATTACCTAAAGCAATGTATGTAGAAAACATAGAAGGTGGTTTAAGCGGAGTAGGTCTATATGAAGTCATGATTGCCAAACCAGATGGCTACGCTATTGGTGGTTTTACTTATGATAGTATCGTCACAGTGCCACGTCTAAATTTAGTTCCGAGTTATTCTCTCGATAAGATAAAGATGATTTG
Organism: Atribacterota bacterium; assembly: GCA_035648095.1. GTDB lineage: Bacteria > Atribacterota > Phoenicimicrobiia > Phoenicimicrobiales > Phoenicimicrobiaceae > Sediminicultor. The sequence goes on from DASRME010000414.1 coordinate 2,655, forward strand.
CTTGGTTACCAAAGAAGCAGGTGCGTTGGTGGTAAAAGGCGATGCTCGATGGAAAGATTGGGAAGAATTTGCGGCTGAAGCCAAGGCAAAACCTGGAAAAATTTCAGTAGGTGTTGATGGAATTGGAAATGCCCAGCATCTCAGACTTCTGAAGATTAAGGAAGTGACCGGACTAGATTTTAAAATACTACCTTATCCCGGTGGTTCAGGCGAAAAGAAGGAAGCTTTATTGTCCGGTGAGGCAGATGCTATCATGACTAGCTTAGGCGATTTTGCACCTTTAATTCAGGCTGGTGAAGCAAGGGGTCTTATTGAAATGGCTGACCAGAGAAATCCTCAATTTACCGAAGTTCCCAACTTTAAGGAATTAGGGTATCCAGGATTGGTCAAAGGTAGCTTCGTCGTTCTGGGAACCACAGCCGGAACACCTGAGAATGTAGTAGAAATTTTAGAAAAAGCCTACTATGATGCTCACCATAGTGATGAATTTAGAGATTGGGCTTTAAAAACAGGTGTTGTTGCTACTTGGTTAGGTGCAGATGAGGTTACAGATTATATAATGCAAGTGCAGAAAGATGAATATGATATGATTAAAAAACTGGTTGACCAGGGAATAATTAACGAATAATTTTTGCATCTTGAGCAGAGTTACTTAATTTCCATCCCTCCCTTTTCGGGAGGGATGGAAAAATACTAAAACTAGAGGTATTGTGATGACAAAGAAAAAGATTTTGGAAAAAATAAACCCCACAACATTATTATCAATTATTCTAATCATCGCCAATAGCATTTATTTTATTGAAGGTATTAGAACAGCTCCTCTAATAAAAAATGATGAGATTGGTATTACTTTTTTCCCTTTTTTTGTTTCCCTTTTACTTTTTATTACTGCCGGGTGTCTTTTATATACTGGTATGAGAGAAAAAACTTCAACCTCTTTTAGCTTATTTAAAATAAGTAGACCAATTGTAATTATTGTTACTACTTTAATTTACGTGGCAATTTTTAAAAAAGTAGGCTATTTTTTATCGTCAATTTTATATGTATTTAGTTTAATGCTTTTATTTGATGATCAAAAAGATTTAAAAAATAAAAAATTATTAAATATTATTTTTACTATCGGTATAGTTTTAATAATATATTTATTATATCAAAAAGTGTTTGGAGTAAGACTACCGATAGGGGAGGTGTTTTTATAATGGAAAACTTAACTGGAATTATTCAAGGATTTGTTACACTATTTGACCCTGGTGTATTCATTTATGTTGTTTTAGGTTTTTTTGTTGGGACTTTTTTTGGAGCAGTTCCCGGATTAACCGCTACCTTAGCTATTGCCCTAATTTTGCCTATGACTTACAGTATGGATATTGTAAATGCTTTGGTCATGTGTATGGGTATTTATATGGCAGGGATGTATGCAGGTAGTATTACTGCGATAACCATTAATATTCCGGGAGCTCCTTCTGCCATGATGACAGCTATTGAGGGCAATAAAATGATGCAGAAAGGACAGGGGGCCAAAGCCTTAGGACAGGCCGCTTTTGCATCAATGATTGGCGGAACAGTTGGTAGTATTCTGCTGATGCTTGCTGCTCCTCTTGCCGCAAAGTTGGCCTTATTAATCAGAACACCAGGCAAGTTCTCATTGATTTTATTTTCTTTTGTGGTCGTTGTGTTGGCCCAAAGAAAAACAGTTATCAAGGGGGCTATTGCAACGATTTTAGGAATTATGCTAGCTACAATTGGTATTGATATAATGCGTGCGGCATCTCGTTTTACCTTTGGAATTGATGCACTGGTTCAAGGTATCGATCTGATGCCAGTGATTATTGGCACTTTTGCTATTAGCGAATTGCTAATTCAATCTGAAAAAAGTAGCAGCGAATATCAGCTTGCTAATAAAGATATATTAAATCAGAAAATCAAAAGAAAAGATTTTTTACCCTCAATAAAAGACATTAAGGAAATAGGCATAATGACGTATATAAAGGGAACCTTAATCGGTTTTTTTGTTGGTGTACTTCCCGGTGCTGGTGGTTCAGTAGCTGCCTTTATTTCCTATTCTGAAGCGATGAGATCTTCAAAAAATCCGGATAAATTTGGTACCGGAACATTGGAGGGAATCGCGGCTGCAGAATCAGCAAATAATGCAGTATGTGGCGGCGCCATGGTACCGATGTTAGCTTTTGGTATTCCGGGGGACTCGGTTGCAGCTATAGTTTTAGGTGTTCTAATCATTAATGGTTTACAACCCGGTCCGAGATTAATGACAACACAGTTTCATCTTGTGGCCCCAATGTTTGCTGCATTATTTGTAAGCGCTTTGATTATTCTTCCGTTGACCTTATATTTACTAGGACCTTATTTTATTAAGATTGTGAGTATCAACCGGAAAATATTATATTCCAGTATTGCTTTAGTAGCTTTGGTTGGCAGCTATGTTTCAACCTACTCGAGTTTTCAGATGTTGGTCACTTTGATTATTGGCGTTATTGCTTATGTATTACGCAAGCAGGATTTTCCTACAGTATCATTGCTTTTAGGATTTATACTTGCGCCTTTGTTCGAAAAATACCTTAGACGCTCTTTATATATTAGTGATGGGAGTCCTCTAATTTTTCTTACCGAGTGGGATAGCATATTTTTCTTGATTTTAACTGCTGTTTTCTATTATTTTTTAGCAATCCGAAAAACTATAGAAGTTAAAACCCCAAAAAAATCTAACTAAATAATTTAAGAGCCAAATAAGCAGGCAAGATATCAATAGATTGGAAAGGTAATGCACTAAAAGGCTTTGGATATTATAGAGATGGGAAGAATTGGACCAAGTATATAATTTACAATTTATTTCAAGGAGAGTAGTAACGAGATGATAAAAAAATTTAAAGTTTTATTATTGGAAAGTATTGATCAGAAGGGAATTGAAATTCTCAAGAAAAAAGCAGATATTTTCTATATCAATAAATATGACGAGGAAACTATTACTGAAGCTCTATTTGGTAAAGATGCTGTTATCAAAAGAGATAGAGGATTTATTACAAAAAAAATGTTAGAACAATGCCCAACGATAAAAGTTGTTGGTAGACATGGAGTTGGCCTTGATACAATTGATGTAAAAGGCGCAGAAGAATTAGGAGTTTATGTTGTAAATACTCCCTACGCAAACGTTGAAGCAGTAGCGGAACATAACATTGGACTAATGTTAGCCGTGGCAAAACCTATAGTAAAAATTGACAAAGCGTTAAGAGAGGGTAACTGGGATTATGGGCATTATTTGGTTGGACAAGAATTATTTGGGAAAAAAGCCGGGATTATCGGTCTGGGGAGGATTGGACTTAGAACTGCTGAGATATGTAGAAAGGGTTTTAATATGGAAGTTTCTTATTTTAGTCGAACCAGAAAGAAAAAGAATGAAAAGGAATTGGGGATTAAATATGCTTCAGTTGAAGAAATCTGCCAGACTAGCGATTTTATTATATTAACTTTACCATTAAATCAAGGTACTGAGAATTTTTTCAATAAGGAAAAATTTACTCTAATGAAATCAACAGCCTATTTTATTAACAATTCTAGAGGGCCCATTGTAGACGAAAAGGCTTTAATTGATGCATTAAAGGAAAATAAAATAATGGGAGCAGGAATTGACGTTTTCGCTGAAGAGCCTCCGGCCAAAGATAATCCTTTATTTGATTTAGACAATGTTGTAGTTACTCCACATTCGGCTGCAAATACTGAAAATGCTATGATTGGAATGGCCATGGTAGTAGAAGACATTATTCGAATTTTAGAAGGCAAAAAGCCCATGCATCCAGCTAATAATCCAAATAATATGGATAGTAAAATTACAAATAAATAAAAAGTTTTGGGGTTTTAAAAATATTGAATAGGATTTTTATAAAATAATAGAATAAAAGAGAAAATTTACGCATAGAGATAATTATCGAATTGGGATTTTGTTAATGTTAGCCAGCTCAATTGGTCTTTCGTTTATGGCGGTTATAATAAAATACTTAGGACAATTTCCATTAATGGAAATTGTCCTATTTCGTAGATTCCCTACCATAGCAATTCTTCCAATTGTATTGCGAAAAAGAAATATTTTTATTTATGGCAATAATAAGTCTTTCTTATTGTTGCGTGGTTTTTTTGGAACCATAGGTATGATAGCAACATTTTATGCTTATACCGCGATGCCCTTGACTGAGGCAATGGCTATTCAGCAATTATCTCCATTTTTTGTAATTATTTTGTCAAGTATTTTTTTAAAAGAAAAATTGCATGTTCATCAAATACCTATTTTTTTACTAGCTTTTATGGGCGGATTAATGGTAATTAAACCTGGGATACGGTTAGAGATTTGTTTCCGGTTGCAATATGTTTATTAGGAACTATATCTGTATCAGTAGCACATGTTACTTTACGTTATCTAAGATTAACCGATCACAGTTTAGTAATAGTAAATTCTTTTGCTTCTATTACCAGTTTAACAAGCTTAATAATATTGTTAAAGCAAGGAAATATTGTTATTCCCAAACTTAATAATTTGTCAATATTTATTTTACTTGGATTGGTTGCTTTATTTTCACAAATAGCGGTTACTAAATCTTATCAAATGGCGAGAGCAAATTTAGTATCATTATACAGGTATTTTCAAATTGTCTTTACCGGTATCTTTGGTTTTATATTTTTTAAAGAATTTCCCGATGTATTGAGCTTGTTTGGAGTATGCCTTATAATTATAAGCGGATATTTAAATTATAAATTAAGATTTAATTTCGAAATGAAGGAAGAATAATAAAATATTAAGCAGTAGAATAAGTAAAGCAAAATATTATAGCTTGTCTATCCAGAGATGTAGTCGGGGAGTAAAAAAAAGATAGGAGTATTAAAATTATTCTTATTTTTAATGATGCAAAAAAGATGAATATGCTTACCTTTGTCATTCAGGATAAAGGTTTTTAAACAATGCCAACCGATTTTGGAAGTTATGGGTAAACCGGTACTGGTCGGTAATATTGGTGCTGTGTAGATCACAAAATTAGTCAATTAAACCATCGTGGTTATTAATTTGACGTAGCAGCAGAAGAATTAATTTAGTGGGAATTCCCCATCTGTTAAGGGGGAGTACCACGTCTGTAAAGGCGTGGGAGTATGAAACATAGGAGGAGTTAAAATGAAAAAAAACAAACTTAGAGAGATGTTAAAAGAAGGAAAACCTACATTAGGCACTCGTCTTCTTAGTGTTTGGCCGGGAATGGTCGAAATTGTAGGACATACCGGAATATTCGATTACGTAGAATATTTAGGAGAATATTCACCTTGGAACCTACATGATTTGGAAAATTTTGGGAGAGCAGTTGAACTCTTTGATATGTCCTCTATGATTAAAGTAGATCAAAATAATAGGGCATTTATTGCCCAGAGAGCCTTAGGTTCAGGAATACAAAATATTCTTTTCACCGACATTAGAACCGTAGAAGAAGCCAAAGAATGTGTGGGTATAGTTAGAGCAGAAACACCCCAAACCAAGGGAATTAACGGGGCGGCTAATCGTAGGAATGTTGGATATTATCTTGAGGCCGGTTCTCCAGAATACGTTAAGGCGATGGATGAAGCGGTAGTAGTTTTGATGATTGAAAAAAAAGAAGCAGTCGATAATTTAGAAGAAATTCTTTCTGTAAAAGGCATAGATATGGTTCAGTTTGGTCCAGGTGATTACTCCTTGAGTTTAGGGCATCCGGGACAGCGTAATCATCCTAAAGTAAAAGAAGCCGAGTTAAAAACCATCGAAACAGCAATAAAAAAAGGTATCCGCCCCCGTGTGGAAATAGGTTCTATTAATTACAAGATAGAAGACCTGCAAAAATATATTGAATTAGGAGTTAGAGATTTTAATTTACCGAGCGAAGGAAAAATAATTTACGAATGGCTAAAAAGGCACGGTGAAAATATAAGAAAATCATTGTTTTAACTGAAAATTAATTAAATTAATTTTATAATTATATGATTATCTCCTAAAAACTAACTATTTAATACAACATATTTTACTTAAGCAGCAAATTTAACTCTATATGTCCTTTGAAAACTGAATAACGAAAATAAATTCTTATGTAAAAGGATGGAAGGCTCGGGTATAGGCCTATATCACATCAACCCTTTTATCAATCTGGGCTTTTATGGCCATAAGGGCATTTCTTTACCAGCTGTTCTTTCTATTCTATCTCAAATTTATCACCATTAATATTTTTATCTCCTCCTACCAAGTTAATCGGAACCATCTTTATACCTTTATCACAAATTGATGTTAGTTAAACTTCAAAAGTGGACTAAATTAAGCTCACTATTTTTAACTTTTTGATTACCTAAAAAATTATTTTTATACCAGAATCTTACTTCGGATACACCAGATTCTTTATCTGAGCTATTCCGCGAAGTCGTATCCTTTTGTACAGTGGTGCACTAAGCAATTTTAATTTTAAATTATTGATACAAACTTTACGATAAGAATTTACCATTGTCTCTACCCTTAAACAGAAGATATCCTTTACTGACTTAAAAGGTGGATTTATGGTAAATTCTCTAAAGGGAGATCTTTTCTCTCTTATTACTCTTCAAAATCTAATATAAGGTATCTTTCCGGTGGTAGAATGAACTATTCTGTAATTGTTGAGCCACATAAAATACCAGGCTTCTGTCCGGTGATGTAGTAGGGCTTAACCTACAAGAGGATTATATTCACATCGTAATCGTGATACCTCCAATAATTGCAGTTGCCGATGCAATTTAGTTTATTAAAACACTGTCGGCAAAAAAGCTCAAGGCGAGATTTCCTTTTATGTAAAAATCTAGACAAGGAATGGCATCTGGTTTAGAGGATACTGTGTATCGTGTATAGGTTTGAATGAAAAGGAAATTTTCGCCTACGTTGAGCATCAAGAAAAAAAGACAAAGGGCAACTGCAATTAACATTGCCATAGGTTTAAGAAGCCCCCAGCTCCTGCTGAGAGAGTTTCATTGTAAAAATATTACTGGGGTGGGGAAACAATATAAAATGGATTGTATGAAATTGTTTATAAAAGGGGAACTAAACTCTGTAAAGGAACAGTAGAATACTGTGGATTTACCCATGCGTGTTCTAATAATATAAGATTGCAAGATAAGCTTAAAATAAGTTATATATATAAAATATTATCTTAACTTATAAATACTTTGTACGATAGAACATAAAATCTTAAAAAATATTAAAACATATCCATTTTGAAAAAATATGAAATTTAAAAATTCTAGACACATAATAGTAGCTTTACATAATTATAATCATAAAACAAAGGAGAAAGCTTATGTATAAAGATAATTTTAAAACTGGAATTTTATTAATGATTGCGAGTTCAATGTGCATGTCGTTAATGGCAGTGACAATAAAATATGTAAGTCAATTTCCACTAATGGAAATTATCTTATTTCGTAATTTACCTACGTTAATAATTCTTCCGATAATACTTCGAAAGAAGAATATTTCTATTTATGGTAATAATAGACCTTTTTTGCTATTACGTACTGCTTTTGGAACTATAGGAATGATAGCAACATTTTATGCTTATACTACGATGCCTTTAACTGAAGCAGTTGCTATTCAGCAATTATCTCCATTTTTTATCATTATTCTATCAAGTATTTTTTTAAAAGAAAAATTATTTTCTTATCAAATATTTATTCTTTTATTAGCTTTTATGGGGGGATTGTTGGTTATTAAACCTGGTATAAGGGTAGATATATTTCCAGCTCTAGTATGTTTATTTGGTGCCATATTTATAGCAGCAGCACATGTCATTTTACGCTATTTGAGGTTAACTGATCACAGTTTAGTAATAGTAAACTATTTTGCATTTATTAGCAGTTTAACGGGCTTAGCCATACTGCTAAAACAAAGAAACATGGTTATTCCTAAACTCGAAAATTTACCCATTTTATTTTTCCTTGGATTCATTGCCTTATTTGCACAAAGTACTCTTACGGAATCTTATCAGTTCGCCCAGGCCAATGTAGTATCATTATATACTTATTCTCAAA
>DASRME010000415.1:0-2106 GCA_035648095.1 Atribacterota bacterium
TTTCAGTATAGGGCTGTCTGTGTCCGGTTTTTTTACGATATTTTTTTTTGGATTTATATTTAAAAACGATGATCTTTTTAGCCTTATCTTGATTTAGAACTTTCCCAACAACCTTAGCTTTTTCTACCAGAGGCCGACCAATAATATATTCTCCATCTTTATCAACCATTAGTATCTGATTAAATTCTGCTTTCTCTCCCTTTTCCTGTTCTAACTTTTCAACCCTGATAATATCTCCTTCTTTTACTAGATACTGTTTTCCCCCAGTTGCTATAACAGCTTGCATTTTTAGCGATCCTCCTTGCCCTATAAACTCGCCATGATTAGGTAGTAATCAGCTAAACCGACTACTTTTAGACCCAACCTGTGCGGATATGAAACCAACGCTTATAAAATTTAGCATATATTTATATGGTTGTCAAATTTATTCTTATAAAATTAGATAGTATCAAGTATTAAGTATATAGTGAAGAAAAAGCGTACAGCGTAGTAGCGTTTAGCGAATAGAAAAACATTGATAAGTAATGAGTAATTAGCGACAAGTTACGGGTTTCAGGCTTATAAAAAACTCAAACATATGAGGGTCTATTGTTATAAGCTCTTACAATGAACCGTGAACTCGTTATTTATATCTTTTATCTTGTATTTAAAACTAGCGACTATTCACTATTCACTAACGACTAATTTAACTAATTAAACATCTGCTTAATTTTCTTTATTTCTTTTAGTCTACCGACAGCTACTACATCTATTTTCTCTATATGAATATTTTTTGAAGATTTGATATAAATAGTTTTTCTTCCTTTTTTCTCTAATTGTTTAATCAACAGCATTTTTGCGCCGGATAAATTTTCTTCTACTTTAGGATGTACTGCCAATAGAACTGCTTCTGCTCTTGAAGTATTACATAGCTCTTCCAGTTTACGTAGCACCATGTTGCCTACGGTTTCAGCAGATAAAACACGGGCTGTTCCGGAGCAATAAGGACAAGTGGTTCTTAGCATATTTTCCAAATCTCTTCTGGATCTTTTTCGGGTAAGTTCAACCAAACCTAATTCAGTATTCTGGATAATATTAGATTTTGTTTTATCCTTTTTTAAACTTTCCTCTAATTTCTTTATTACCTTTTCTATATCTTCCTGGCTATCCATGTCGATAAAATCGATGATGATAATCCCTCCAATATCCCTAAGCCTTAACTGAAGTCCTATCTCTTCTGCGGCTTGTAAATTGGTTTTCAAAATGGTTTTCCTCATATCTTTTTTACCGACAAATTTACCAGTGTTCACATCGATTACCGTTAATGCCTCCGCCTGGTCAAAAACCAAATATCCTCCGCATTTAAGCCATATCTTTTTTTGTAAAGCTTTGCTAATTTCTTTTTCAATATTATATTCCTCAAATAGGGATTTTTCTTCTTTGTAAAGAGATACTCTGGGTTCTAATTCTGATAAAGATAAAGTTTTTAAAAACTTCAGCATATTTTTATATTCATTTTCAGAATTTATTAAAATTTCTTCTACTTCTTCGGTAAGCAGATCTCGGATAACCCGATAAGTGAGAGTCAGATCTTCGTGTAACAACATAGGAGCTTTCTCGTTTTTCCCTCTGTTTTTAATCTTATTCCATAATCTGGTTAAAAAATCCAGATCAGACAAAAAATCCTCCGACTCTTTACCCCAGGCAGCAGTTCGAATAATTAATCCTGTATTCTTAGGTTTTATCTGTTGAATAATCTTTTTCAATCTTTCTCTTTCTTTTTCTTCTTCAATTCGGTTAGAAATACCAAGATTTGTACTGGTAGGCATTAAAACCAAATACCTGCCCGGAAGGCTAATATTGGTAGTAACTCGTGCTCCTTTAGGGGTTATCGCCTCCTTAACTACTTGTACCATTATCTCCTGGCCAACTTTAATTTTATCCAAAACAGCCTGTGAAACAGGACCAGCTTCTGTAACTGCCTCAATATCGTTATCCTTATCATCTAAAGTATTATCAACATGTAAAAAAGCGTTTTTCTCAATTCCAATATCTATAAATGCTGCCTCTATCCCAGGTAGAACATTGGTTACTTTACCTTTATATATATTTCCTACAATTTTGTCA
>DASRME010000416.1:0-2996 GCA_035648095.1 Atribacterota bacterium
GAATCTGCGGCGTAAATATAGGAAAAAAGCAAGCCAAAAACTAAGGTTAAGGTGAATAAAATCGATAGTACTTTGAACTGTTTTTTCATTTTAAAATCCTCCCTCTATATTTTTTTATTTTTGTGCCCGGGGATTATCTCCGGCCGCATTTTCACTATAATTCTTTATATTCGATAAAGCACCTTAATAATCCTTTTTTTTATTTAAAATATTTTTATTTTTTTTAAAAAATCTTCATCTCCCCCAAACATTCACAATGATTACCCCGGCCAAAGCTAGTGCCCCTCCTATTAATGATAAAAAGAAAGGTATCTCTCCTAACCATATCCAGGCAATTAATATGGATAATACCGGAGATAAATAAAGATAGCTCCCGGCTAAAGAAGCTGGGATTCGTGAAAGGACATATGACCAGGTAATATAACCCAGGGCAGCCGGGAAAATACCCATATAAATAATGGCAAGCGTTGCATCAATCGGTGCACTTTTTATATTTTGGAATAGACCTCGTGAAAAAAATAATTGAAAAAAAGTTCCGCTCCAGATTGCATAGGTAACAAATCTTAAAGGTGAGTATTTCTTCAAATAAGGTTTTTGTAAAACGAAATAAAAACTCGTACTGATGGCAGCTACTAAAATTAAAAAAGCCGCCGGTTCAAATCTAACTCCTTCGCCTTCCCCTATAGCAACCAAGCTTACTCCTAAAAAACTGATGATAATCCCTATCCAGCCCCAAATCTTAATTTTTTCTTTTAAAATAAACATAGCCAGAATAGCGGTAAAAATTGGACCAGAAGCAATTAAAAGACTGGCAGAACCAGCAGTTACTTTTAATTCTCCAAAGGTGAGAGCAAGATGATAAACGGTTATCCCCATAAACCCAAGAAAAAATATTGCAGGCAAATCTTTTCTTTCAGGTAAAGGCATATGAGTAATGATAGCATAAAATAATAACACTATTGATGCAGTCAAAAAACGGAAAAGAACTAAATTCCCCGGACTATAGGCTTTTAATCCCACCCTAATACCAGCAAAGGCAGAGGCCCAAAAAATTAGAGTAAACGCTATTGCCATTATAATGCGGAAATCGATGGATACTTTTTCTTGACTGCTATCTTTGCTCATATCTTATTCCTCTTTATTCAAAATATATAATTACTATGATTATTTTCATTTGTTATCTTTATAAAAAAAATGTGCCATTAGGTTAGCATATTTAAAGCTTAAATAGCAAATATAAGCACATCACATTTCTATTAATAAACTGATTTAGAATAAAATTTCTATCGGAGTTGACTTTGTTTTTCTATTACAATCTTCTTCTGTCTTTCTTTCTTCCTTAAATTCTTTTCCACGTAAATTGCTTTTCCGGTAAAGGGGTCTCTTTCAGTAGAATACATTAAAGTTGAATAGGTTGAAGGAGTGGGAGTAAATATCTGGACCTGTTCCGGGTTGAGCTTTAGCTCTTTCGAGGTATATTCTTTTAATCTATACATATCTCCTTCCCTGCATCCCGGATGAGCTGCTATCAGATAATAGGTTAAAAATTGTGTCTTCTTCTGTTCCTTGTTTAACTGTAAAAATTTATCCCTAAATCTTTTTAAATATCCCTGGTCTGGTTTGCCCATTTTTTCCAAAATATTAATTTCTGTATGTTCCGGGGCAATTTTAAGCTGGCCGGAGATGTGATACTTCACTAATTCGCGTAAATACTTTTCTCCATATTTTTGGTCACCCAATAACATATCATAGCGTATTCCTGAAGCGACAAAAACCTTTTTTACCCCCTCAATTCGCCTTATCTGCTTTAAAATTTCCATCTGTTTTTTATGATTTATCTTCAAGCTCGGGCAAAATTGCGGATACAAACACCTCTTATCAGTGCAACTTCCCGACTTTAATTTCTTCTGACATTCTATTCCGTACATATTGGCAGTAGGCCCGCCCACATCTAAAATATATCCCTTAAAATCCTCTAATTTGGTCAATAATTTTGCTTCTTTTAAAATCGATTTTTCGCTCCTTCCCTGAATAACCTTACCCTGATGGACAGTGATGGAACAAAAATTGCACTCCCCGTAACAGCCACGGTGAGTAGTAATAGAGAATTTTATGGTCTTTAAGGCTTCTACTTCTCCCTCTTTTTTATAATAAGGATGAACTTCTCTTTCGTAGGGCAAATCATGAATCTCATCCAGCTCCTTTTGGGCAAGAGGATAACTGGGCGGATTTTGAATTAAATATCTGCTGTCCTGCTGCTGACATAATCCCTTGGCAGTCAGAGAATCATTGTTTTGGTAAAAAGTGTGGAACATGGAGATAAACTTTTTCTTATCTTCTTTCACTTCCTGATAAGAAGGAAGTATCGTATATTCTTCTTTAGGGTGAGGAGAGATATAAGCTATCCCTCTGATATCTTTCCAGTCCTCGCTGGTTTTTAAATTGCGGGCTAACTTTAAAACAGACTTTTCTCCCATACCATAAACCAAAATATCAGCCTTGGCATCAAAAAGTATCGCTCTCCTTATTTTATCATCCCAATAATCATAATGGGCTATCCGGCGTAAGCTTGCTTCTATTCCTCCCAGGACAATCGGTTTGGTATTTTTAAAATACTTTCTTATCAGATTAGAATAGACTATAGTTGCCCGATCAGGCCTTTTAGTATTTTTACCTCCGGGGGTAAAGTCGTCTTTCCTCCTCCTCTTCTTAAGAGCAGTATAGTTAGCCACCATCGAGTCTACCGAACCGGCAGTGACTCCCCAAAAAAGAGCAGGCTCTCCCAGTCTGGTGATATCTTTCCCGACCTCTATATCCGGTTGAGCGATAATTCCCACCTTATATCCTGCTGCATGAAGCACTTTTCCTATAACCGCTGCTCCGATGTAAGGACTATCTATGTAGGTATCACCGGTGACAATAATTACATCCAGCTTCTCCCAGGATAATTCTTTCATCTCTTCTCTGGTGGTGGGTAAGAACATCTGTTATCTCCT
>DASRME010000417.1:0-2226 GCA_035648095.1 Atribacterota bacterium
AATCCTTATTGAATTTGGGGTGCTTAATTCTATACAACCTTTCTCTTTTGATTTTTTTGCACCCGTCAAATCATGGCCTCCACCTGCGGGAAATAGAGTATGATTTAAATTATCTACAGAACTTAACTTATTAAGAATAGAAATTATACTATCGACATCCTTCCAAAGACAATTGTTTGGGATAGCTGCTGGAAATAATTCTCTAATAATTTTCTCCCAAACAATTAAATTGTCCGTTTCAAAATCACCTGTATCTAATTTCATAATTTCTCCTTCCTTTAGATAATATTTTTAAATACTCTCCATCTTTATAACAAAAAAATTGTCACCACCTTGTAAAAGGTTGAGACAATTTTTCACCTCTTTATTTAAAATAAATAATAAATAATCTGTTTTAGTTTTACCGATAGCGTAATAAAGAATACTGTGGTTTTCTCTTAAATCGTGCAATATAGCAGCCCTCTTAATTTATAAAAAATGGCGGAGAGAGAGGGATTCGAACCCTCGGAGCAGGCCTTAACCCGCTCAATTGCTTAGCAGGCAACCACCTTCGGCCACTCGGTCATCTCTCCATCTAAAAGTATAACATAATAATTTTTTTCAGGCAATAGGTAATATGCAATACGCTATACTAACGAGTATTCACTATTCACTAACGACTAAATTTCCTGCTGCTTTTAGAGTATTCTGCATTAACATAACATTAGTTATCGGCCCTACTCCTCCCGGTACCGGGGTAATGACAGATACTTTATTTAGGACTTCTTCGTAAGCTACATCCCCCACTAATTTTCCATCTATCTCATTGGTTCCTACATCGATAATCACAGCTCCCTCTTTTACCATGTCTCGCTTAATCATCCCTGGGCTCCCCACTGCAGCAATCAGAATATCTGCCTGACGGGTATAATGAGCTAAATCATTGGTTCGAGAATGACAGACAGTAAGGGTAGCATTGGCATACTGCTTCTTCTGGAGAAGTATGAGGGACATTGGTTTTCCTACAATATTGCTCCTTCCCACGATAACAGTGTGTTTTCCTTCTGCTACAATATTTTCTCTCTTCATTAATTCATATACTGCATAAGGTGTGCAAGGTAAAAATTCCGGCTTACCTAGAGCCAGCCTTCCCATATTAACGGGGTTAAAACAATCTACATCTTTTGAAGGATTTACTGCTTCCTGGATTCTCTCCTGGTTTATATGCTTAGGAAGTGGAACTTGCACTATAATCCCACTTATTTTTTTGTTCTCATTCAAATTATCTATAAATTTAAGAAGTTCTTCTTCGCTGGACTTTTCAGACAGGCTGTGTTTTTCAAAATCGATAGAAGCTTTTTCGCAGGATCGGGCAATCATTTTTACATAAAATAATGAAGCGGGATCCTCCCCTACAATGATTACGGCTAATTTAGGAGTTAATTTATATTTTTTGATAAAATATTCTACTTTTACTTTTAAAGATTCACTCATTTCTTTCGCAATTTTTCTTCCCTCAATAATCCTGGTCATAATAAATGTCTCTCCTTTTTATTTAACTTTCTATAAATAGAGCCCATGGTTTCCCATAGGCTCTATTTTATCTTTTATTCATTTTAAATTTTTAGCAATTTATTTTTTTCAATGACTTTTTATTTGCCCTTTTCCCTCTCCTTTTCTAACTGCTTCTTTAATGATAAATTTTGCTTTATTTTTCTCAATATTACATGCAACACTAATTTCACCCTCTAAGATCTTGCGAGCTCTCTCATATAATCCTCGCTCTGTGGACGATAATTTTTCTATAATACCTCGATGAGTATAATTTTTTACTACCTGAGCCACTTTTAAGATATCTCCACTATCAACCATCTCCGTTTGAGATCTTATTCTCTGCTTATAATTTCTATCCATTTCATCATCCATTTTATGCCTTAACACGTTTAAAACGTCTGGTACAGTTTCAGGATCAATAATATTCCTTAAACCAATTTCTTCAGCTTTATTAACCGGGACCATTAGAGTCATTTCGTTTACTATCAATTTTAAAATATAGTATTTTTCTTTTTGCCCCAATACTTTCTTTTCTGCTATATTCTCAACATCTCCAACCCCAAAAGATGGATGTGATACTTTATCACCAATTTTAAACATTTTTTTGGATTTTTTAAGTCCGCTACCCACTTCCTTTCTTTTTTCTTTTTAAAATTATACCATTTTTTTACCAAAAATACAAGACAAAACTAA
>DASRME010000418.1:0-3228 GCA_035648095.1 Atribacterota bacterium
CTTATCTCATTAACCATTTTTAAATCTATCTTAAGAGGCAGGAGATCCGGTTCAGGGAAATAACGGTAATCATGAGCTTCTTCTTTGCTCCGCATAGAGACAGTAATATTATTTGATTCATCCCAGTGCCTGGTTTCCTGCATTACCTTTTCTCCCTCAGACAGGAGCTTCTTTTGGCGGTCCGCCTCAAATTGCAAGGCTTTCTTAACTGCCTTAAAAGAATTTATATTCTTTATTTCTACCTTGATACCTAAAGCACCGGTTTTCGCATCTCTAAGTGAAATATTAGCATCGCAACGCATCGAACCTTCTTCCATATTGCCATCACATACTCCCAAATGCTGGACTATGCTTCTTAACTTTACCAAGAATATTTGAGCTTCTTCGGGAGAACGAAAATCAGGCTCGGTTACAATCTCCGCCAGAGGAATTCCGCAACGGTTATAATCTGCCAGAGAGTAAGATGAAGAAGTAATATCCCCTTCATGAACCAATTTACCTGCATCTTCCTCTATGTGAACCCGGGTAATTCTAATCTTGCGCTTTTCTTTACTTTCGGGGAGGTAAATCTCCATATATCCATTTATCCCCAAAGGAGTATCATATTGAGAAATCTGATAAGCTTTAGGCAAATCGGGATAAAAATAGTTTTTTCGGTGAAATCTGCTTACCTGATTAATTTTACAATTTAAAGCCACTGAAGTTCTTACAGCAAATTCTAATACTTTTTTATTAAGTACGGGAAGTGAACCGGGCAAACCCAAACACACCGGGCAGGTATTGGTATTGGGCTCTTTACCGATATAATCAGTACTGCAATGACAAAATATTTTTGCTTTAGTCATTAATTGGATATGAATTTCTAAACCGATTACTACTTCTTCTTTCATTCTATTTCCCCCTTATGTTTTGTTGGTTTTATCGATGGCTTCCTCTTTTCTACATCATTATTTTGTTCAAAATTATAAGCTGCCCTAAGTATAGTTTCTTCACTAAAATGCCTGCCGATAATTTGTAAACCTATGGGCAAATTACTTTTACTGTATCCACAATTAAGAGAGATTGCTGGAACACCAGCTAAATTAATAGGGAGAGTATATATATCAGTTAAATACATGGTCAAAGGATCAGCAATTTTCTCCTTCAGTTTAAAAGCAGGGGTAGGAGAAGTAGGAGTAACAAGGATATCATATTTACTAAAAGCTTTATCAAAATCTTCTTTAATCAGAGTACGAACTTTCTGGGCTTTCAAATAATAAGCATCATAATAACCTGAACTCAAGGCATATGTACCCAGCATAATTCTTCTTTTTACTTCACTTCCGAAACCTTCACTTCTGGTCTTCTGGTACATAGAGGACAGGTCTTCATACTCTTCTGCTCTATAACCATATTGAACCCCATCATATCGCGCTAAATTTGAGCTTGCTTCTGCGGTAGCGATCAAGTAATAAGTAGGCAGAGAATATTCCGTATGGGGTAATGATACTTCCTCAATCTTTGCTCCTAATTTTTCAAATATTTTCAAAGCTCTATCCAGGGCACTCTTTACTTCCGGATCTATTCCTTCGATAAAATACTCCTTAGGAACACCAATTTTTAAATCCTTTATCCCTCTCTGACAAGATTTTAAATAATCAGGAACTTCTAAATTTACAGAAGTGGAATCCATATTATCATGTCCACTTATAACATTCATCACTAGAGCACAATCGGTCACATCCTTGGTTATGGGCCCTATCTGATCTAAAGACGAGGCATAAGCAATCAAACCGTATCTGGAGACTCTTCCGTAAGTCGGTTTTAACCCCACCACTCCGCAGAGAGATGCAGGTTGACGTATAGAGCCTCCCGTATCTGTGCCTAAAGCAATAAAAGCTTCATCTGCTGCTACTGCGGCAGATGAACCACCGCTGGAACCTCCAGGTACTCTTTCTAAATCCCAGGGATTATGAGTAGGACCAAAAGCAGAATTTTCAGTAGATGAACCCATAGCAAACTCATCCATATTGGTTTTCCCTATTATTATTGCTCCCGCTTCTTCTAATCTATTAATTACCGTGGCATTATAGGGCGGGATAAAACCTTTTAATATTTTAGAGCCACAGGTAGTCTCCGTTCCCCGTGTAGCTATAATATCTTTTATTGCAACTGCTACACCGGCTAAAGGAGGAAGTTCTTCTCCGTTTTTCACTTTTGTGTCTATTCCTTTGGCTTGCCTTAAGGCTTCTTCTCGGTTAATAATTAGAAAGGCTTTGATCAAATTGTCTACTTTATCTATCTGGTTAAAAATATCCTGCATAGCCTCATGGGCAGTAATTTTCTTTTTTTTAATTAAGCTAACTACTTCATGCGCAGTCAATTGGTTTAGTGTCACCTATCTTTCCTCCTCTAATTAGTCGTTAGTGAATAGTGAATAGTCGTTAGTATAAATACAAGTATTCAGCATGCAACTAAAAACTTAAAATTTTTTTCGTATAATATATATTGTTTGGGTCAGATATCCGACCCGCTTATTTACGGGTTCGATGAATCGAACCCCTACACCTGTCATTACCACACTCTTATGTCATTCTCTCTCTTCTCTGTCATTCCCTCTCTTCCTTATGTCATTCCCATGAAAATGGGAATCCATCCTTATTTTATATTCCTATTTTTTGTTTTTGTAGAGGCACAATGAATTGTGCCCTTCTTTCTTTTAAATCACATTATTTTAGGAACTTTGAAATATCCTTTTTTAACATATTTACTATTCAAAAGAACTTCTTCTTGTGGCAAAGAAGGCCTAACCTCATCTTCATTCAGCAGGTTAGGCATGGAAATAACATAAGCAGTAGGCTCAACCTTTTCGGTATCAAGTTCATTTAACTTTTTAAAATAATCTAAAATTGAATTTAACTGTGAAGTAAATTCCTCTTTTTCTTCTTGGTTAAATTCTAATTTAGCTAATTTAGCCACATACTCTACTTCTTTTTTAGTAATTATCTTTTTTGTCATTTTATCCCCTCTTTCCTCTATCTTCTTTAGTATATCGTATTATATTGTTAATTATTTTTTTAAACTCTTCTTCATTAATTATAGGCACACCTAATTCTTGTGCTTTTTGGTATTTGGAGCCCGGGTCTTCGCCGGCAACAACATAATCGGTTTTTTTGCTTACGCTTCCAGTAACCCGACCCCCTAATTCACTAATTATTTCTGTAGACTGGGTACGCGTAAAATCCTTTA
>DASRME010000419.1:0-4275 GCA_035648095.1 Atribacterota bacterium
GTGACGTCTCTTTTTCCTAAACCCGTTCCTCCGGTAGTCAAAATTAAATCGAGATATAATTTATCAACTGCCTTTATCAACTCTTCTTGAATAATATCCTTTTCATCTGGGATAATCTGATAATATTTGACTTCTCCATTAATCTTCCTGATTATTTCTTCGATTACTTTTCCGCTTAGATCTTCTCTCTCTCCTCGCGAGCCTTTATCACTTATAGTTAAAATCCCAACTTTAATCATTCTGAAACCACCTCAATTACATCGCCAACTTTTACTTTTCCGCCCTCTAAAACGCGGGTAAAAATACCTTCCCGAGGCATCACGCAATCCCCAATCTTTTTTCTTATCTCGCAATCATAATGGCATTTTTTTCCAATCTGAGTAACCTCCAATAGCACCTCTTCTCCAACTTTTAACTTTGTTCCTATTGGAAGTTTATATAGGATTATACCTTCTACAGCTAAATTTTCAGCAAAATCCCCAAAAGACAATTGATATCCTTTATCTCGCATTTTATTTACGCTTTCAATTCCCAAAAGACTAATCTGCCGATGCCATTTGCCAGAATGGGCATCTTTTTCTAATCCAAAGTCTTTAATTAACATTCCTTCGGTTATCTCTTTTTTTACAGTCCCCTTCTTTTCACTTCGACATACAGCTACTATCTTTCCCTTTGTTTTAAACATTTTTATTTTCTTTCTCCTTATCATCCATCTGTATATTTAACTTTTCTTTTTTAAGGTTCTTAAAAAATGTCCACTCTTACCACCGCTCTTTTCTAAAAGATATATTGATTCAATGGTCATTCTACGATCTACTGCTTTACACATATCATAAATAGTAAGACCAGCAGCTGCTACTGCAGTCAAGGCTTCCATCTCTACTCCTGTCTTGCCCATTGTTTCGACTTTAGATTGAATAATAATCTTATTTTCATTCTCATCAATTGTGAAATGAATATCCACACTGGTAAGCATTAAAGGATGGCACATAGGAATAATTCCACTGGTCTTTTTAGCAGCCATAATACCAGCTATTTGAGCCACAGCCAAGACATCTCCTTTGGCAATCTTTTTATCTTTGATCATAGTTAAAGTCTCCGGTTCCATGAATACAGCTCCTTCCGCAATTGCTACCCGCTGAGTATCTTCTTTGCTCCCAACATCCACCATATGTGCCCTTCCCTCTCTGTTAAAATGGGTTAATTCTTTTTCTTTCATTTGGCTATCCTCCAATTTTAGACATCTTAAATGAGGCACTATCTGATAATTTTTCATTTAATCTATGACCCTTAGGTTTTATGTTTATTGCTTTTTCTATATTATTTCTTATTATTTTACTCCTGATTATTTTGTCATTGGTATTTGCATTCCTTATTGCCTGCTTAATATCGACTTCTTTATTAAAAAACAAACAAGGCCTGAGTTTGCCTTCGGAAGTTAACCTTATCCGATTACAGGTTTGGCAAAAATGCTGGCTCAAGGCAGTAATAAAACCTATGGTACCTTGATCACCTTTGATCTGGTAATATTTTGCTGGCCCATTACCTGAATTTATATCAATTGGTCTAAATGAGTATTTTTCCGCTAAACTCTTTTTTATTTCCAAAGCTGAAATAAATTTATCCCTATAATCATCTTTTAAATCTTCTCCAGAAGGCATAAATTCAATAAAACGAATATTTAATGGGCTTTTTAAAGCCAATCTTACAAAATCTTCCACTTCGTCATCGTTAATTCCTTTAATGAGTACAGTATTAATTTTGATAGGCAATAATCCTGCCTTTAAAGCAGAATCGATTCCTTTTAATGTTTTCTCTAAACTTCCCCCTCGAGTTATTTTTGTATATTTTTCTTCCTGCAGGGAATCTAAACTAATATTTACCCGATTCAGCCCAGCATCTTTTAATTTTTCGGCATACTCACTTAAGAAAAAACCATTAGTAGTTAAAGATATCTCTTCTAATTTTTTAATCTTTCTTAATTTCTTTATAAAACCTACTACTCCTTTTCTGGCTAAAGGTTCACCGCCAGTAATCCTGACTTTGGTAACACCTAAATTTACCGCTTCTTCTATAATTTCTACCATTTCTTCATATCTTAAAATTTCTTCATGAGAAATAAATTTAAATTGTTCTTCAGGCTGACAATAAATACATCTATAGTTGCAGCGATCAGTAATAGAAACCCGAAGGTAAGTAATTTTCCGCCCAAAATAATCTACTAATTGACTCATACTTCTATCACCTTTCCGCTCTGAGAAAGGTCATATCCCCCCAAACTTAAAACTTTTTTCTTAAATTTTCTTGATTTAATGATAGTTAATATTTTTTGAATCTTTAAAGAAGAATAATATTCTTTGGGTATAATTATATCATATCTCTCCTTAATCACTGGCACAAAATCTAAACCAAAGACCCTGGCAGCAGATAAAATCCCTAAACCTGTATCCACATTCCCTTCCGCTACTGCAGACGCTACCATCAAATGGGTATACTCTTCCTGAGAATATCCCGGAATATCTAAAGGATTAATGCCTTTCTTTTTTAGTAAATAATCCAATAATACTCTGGTTCCTGACCCTTTCTGTCTATTAATAAACTTTATATCCTTTTTAACTAAATCATCTATTCCCTTAATATTTTTTGGATTTCCTCTTTTTACCATTATCCCTTGCTCTCGGTAGGTTAGGTTCACAACTTTCAATTCTCTCTGAGGGAGCATCTTTTTTATATAGGGTAAATTATATTCTCCACTTTCCGGATCCAATAGATGCGCTGTGGCAAGATGGGTTCTTGTCTGTTTTAAGGCTAACAACCCTCCCATGCTGCCTACATTAAAGGAGACTAAATTAAAATCAGAAAACTCTTCTTGTAATTCGTTCCTTAGAATATCCAAAATTAGGTCATGACTTCCGGTTACAATAATATTGTTCTTTATTCTATTTAAATCTTCTAAAAGTTCAGCTTCTACTTCTTCTCCAAAATCTACCCCCTCCTTAAGTAAAGGAATACGAATCAAGGCATCTGCTTCTACCAAAGAAGTAACCACTCCCGCTCCTCGGGAAAGAGGGTAAGCCATTATTTTCCCATCTATATCACCTAATTTTACTCTTAAAAATTCTTCATCTCCTAAATGAGAAACCACTTTGTGGGCCATATGGACTTTAATTTCTTCTCGCCTTTTTATAGTTAATCCTAATTGACGGAAAACCAAAGGTTTCAAAAATTGTTCCGCAGAGATAATCGCTGAGACCGGGTAACCGGGAAGCCCGATGAGAGGAGTGTCATCAATAATTCCTAAAATTGTCGGTTTCCCTGGCATAATAGCTACTCCGTGAACTAAAATTTCACCTATGCTTTTAACAATCTCGGAAGTGAAATCTTTTGAGCCAGCAGAGGAACCGGCAAGGACCACTACTACATCATTTTGTGAGGCAGCTTCAAGCAAAATCCTCTTTAAATCTAAGGGGATGTCTTTAACAATTTCGTATACTATTGCCTTTCCTCCCCATTCGTAAACCAAACCTTTAATTATTTTAGAATTATATTCAATAATTTTACCAGGACTAATTTCTTCCCCGGGTGGAATCAATTCATCACCCGTAGGTATAACTGCTACCTTGGGCTTCCTGCGGGCAAAAAGTTGGTTTACTCCTCCGGCCAATAAAGCGCCGATATCTACTGGGCGGATTTTATGATTTACAGGGATAATTAACTGATTAGTTACTACATCTTCCCCAATGTTGCGAATATGTTGCCCTGGGAAAACTGCCGAAAATATTTTAATTTCATTCATATTTTCTTCTCTTAGATTATCAATAAAATCACCAGAAATATCACTATTCTTTTCTTCACTCACTTTATTTAAAAGGTTTATATCCTCAATCTTTATCACTGCATCAAAGCCAAAAGGTATGGGATTACCGGTATTTATAAAATAAAAGTCTTGATTAATTTTTAAAGTAATAGGAGAAGATTCGAAAGATTCATAAGTATCCCTTGCTCTGACCACTACCCCATCCATAGCTGCTGCCTGGTAGTAGGGGGAGGATATCTTGGCAAAAATTGGTTCTGCGGTAATCCGCCCTAAAGAATCTTCGGCAGAAACCAATTCCCCTTTTAGAGGCTGAGCAAGTTTGTATTTTAACAAAGTTTTATAAAATTTTTCTTGAGCTTCTTTTAAAGTTAATTTACTTAAATAAATATTTCTTCTCAAATCAATTTTCCCTCCCTGATTAGTCGTTAGTGAATAGTGAATAGTCGTTAGTATATAGT
>DASRME010000420.1:0-3067 GCA_035648095.1 Atribacterota bacterium
GTATTTCGTCTATTTCGTATTCTTTATAGTCGAGTACTTCTTTGTGTTTTGAAGTTTTAGATAATTTTGTTCTGATATTTTTTAAAATATTACAAATATTATTTAATATTTTCTTTGCTTTATTTCTTAGGTTGTTAAAAATATAAAAATATGAAATTTCAGTTATGAATAAGGCAGATATTAAACTGAGAGAAATTAGAACAAGATAAGCACCTTTTGTTCCAAAGTAAAGATATAATGAATTGGCAAAATAATACCCTAACAAACCTCCGCCTGCTCCCTTTATTGACAATAAATAAGGATCGTCAAGCAATAATAATTTTAGGTGGATAAATACAAGAAATATAACAAATAAAAAGATAATACCTAAAAATTTATGATAAGAATTGGTTAGTTTATATTTAAGAAGAAGTATAATTCCCCAAAATAATAACAAGAATGGGAAGATATATGCGCCAAGACCAATAAAACGAGTTGCCGCTTGAACAATTATTTTCCCTATAATTCCCATTTTGTTTGTAAAAATAAAGGCGAAAATATAAAACAAAGAAAATGCAATAATTAATATGCTTATTGTTTCATTTTTAGTATTTTTTTTCTTTATTTTCAATTTTTTAATTTCCCCTCGCTAAAATTATTAAAATTGTTAAAGCAGATAAGATCCAAAGATAGTATGAAAATAAGTAGATTTTACGTTTTTTTAATAGTGTAATAAATATTTTCATAGCCCCATAACTTGCTATAGCTGCCACTAATCCAGATAATATCAAAATATATATATTAATATTTAAAAAAGATAACTCCCTAATTTTAAAAATTGAAGCACCTAAAATAATCGGTACAGATAGTATAAAAGTATATTTTGCCGCAAATTCCCGGTCTAAATTTCTTGATAATCCAGCAATAACAGTTAAACCGGATCTCGATATCCCCGGGAATATTGCAATCGCTTGAGCTAATCCAATAATAATAGCGTCTTTGTAGGTAATTTTTGAAATATTTTTATTGCCCGATGATTTTTTTTTATTACCGAACCATAGTAAGGTTCCTGTAATCATTAACATAAAAGATGTGATAATAGGTTTGCTAAAAAGTGTTTCAAAATAAGAACTAAAAGTATATCCAATCATTGCTGCTGGTAATGTACTAATGATTAGAAACCAGGCAAATTTAGATGATAAATTATTTTTAAAAATATTTACTATATTTTCTCCTTGAAATATTTTAGCAATACTATCAAAAAAAGAGATGACTAATTCTTTTATTTCTTTTCTAAAAAGTACTATCACAGCTATCACTGTTCCAAAATGTAGAAATGCTTCAAATGCAGCGCCTGGTAAGTATATTTTTAAGAAATATTTTGCTATAACTAAATGTCCAGAACTGCTTACCGGAAAAAATTCAGTTAATCCTTGTATTAGCCCTAATAATATGAATGACATATATTCCCCTAATTTTCGGATAGTTCATCAATGACCATCAAACTAATGTTATTAGCATGATCTCCAACTCTCTCCAAATTACTTATTACATCCAAAAAGATAACACCAGATTCCGGAAAACAAATGTTCTGGTTTAGCCTATTAATATGATTATAACGAAGTTCTTTTTCCATCTTATCAATTTCATCTTCTTTTAAGGCTACTTCTCGAGCTAAGGTTAAATCTCTATTTTTTAATGCTGTGATTGATTTATTTAGAGAAAATTGAACTTTAGAAAACATAAATTTGAGTTCAGTTAAAGCTTTCTCGCTAAAAGGTAGTTTCTCATTTATTTTTTCTTCGGCAAGTTCAGCTAAATTTTCAGCGTGATCCCCTACTCTTTCTATATCATTCACTATATTCATTAAATCGGTTAGTCTCTTTGATTGTTTAGGGCTAAGAGAATTCTGGGCTATTAATACTAAATATTTGGTAATCTCCTTTTCTAAAGTATTTACCACTTCTTCTTTTAAATATACTTTTTTTAAAATATTCAGGTCATTTTGAATAAAAGACATGATTACATCATTTAACATACTTTCCACCATCTCGCCCATTCTAACCAATTCTTTGGTTACCTGGCTTAAAGCGAGGGATGGTGTATTTATCATATCTTTGTTTAGGTAAATTGGGCCTTTCTTGATGACAATCTCTTCTCCTGGTAAAATTTTCACTATAAATTTAACAAACAAAGAAAGGAATGGAAGTAATATTATTGCATTAATTACATTAAATATTGTATGAGCATTTGCGATTTGCCTTGGGATGCTTGATGCGGTCAATGATACCAGGTAAGAGAATTTATTTAAAAAGAATAAAAATAGAACAACGCCTCCAACATTGAAAAATAGATGAGAAAGGGCAACTCTTTTCCCGGTTATAGAACTGCCTATGCTGGCAATTATTGCAGTAAAACATGTTCCAATATTGCTTCCCAAAACAAGAGGGATTGCTGCTTCTATACCGATTATACCCTGAATAGACATGGCGATTATAATTGCAGTAGTAGCACTACTGCTTTGAATGATAGCGGTAAAAATAGTAGCAACCACGACACCTAATAAAGGGTTGTGAGAAATTTTCACTAATAAATTTAAGAATGGAGCATAATCTCTTAGCGGCCTCACAGCTTGAGATATGGTGTATAAACCTAAAAATAATATACCAAAACCGAGCAATATTTGGCCAAAATACTTATAACTTCTTTTTTTAGCTAAAAAATTAAAGATGAAGCCAATTCCGATTGCCGGAAGAGCATATTGCTCTAAACGAAAAGATACAATCTGAGCGGTCACGGTGGTACCTATATTTGCTCCCGCTATGACACTTACAGCTTGTTTTAAACTTAACAAACCTGCGTTGACCAATCCGATAGTTATAACACTGGTAGCACTACTACTTTGAATAATGGAAGTTATTAGAGCACCGGTCACAACACCCATTACTGGCTTTTTAGTTAAGAATTCCAGAATTTTTTGTATTCTGTCACCAGTCGCTTTTTGTAAGCCATCACTGAGCAGCTGCATTCCATATAAAAATAATCCCAGGCCTCCTATTAAGCCAAAGATTAGTTCAGTGGTCATTAA
>DASRME010000421.1:0-10594 GCA_035648095.1 Atribacterota bacterium
CATCTGGGCTCTATCGGTTAGAAGATGGTTAAATAGCATGGAAATACCATTTAAGCTGTCATTTTCTGTAGCAAAGATAAACGCTTCTCTAATGCCATTCCAATCAAAAGAGGTATTTAAAATCGTCTCCATAAAATCACCATTGGGGAAGTGGTCGGTCCACTGCCTTTGTCCCTGAAATCCAGCAGCAAGGGCATTGTGGCCATCAGCCTCCTCAGTAAACCCTAATTTGGCTAACTTTGGATTACCGACCATTAAATCACGAGCTATCAAAGTCATCTTGACTACCATCTCCCACTCTTTATCCTTTTGGGGGCGGGAGTGTTTTAGGTCTTCTCTATTTCTATCTTCTCCTTCTTTACAATTCTCTTTGACCCAGGACAGGGCTTTTTCGTATTCTTCTTTATCATATATCTCTTCTTCTACCCTTCTTGTAATCTCGGTCATATCTACATATTCGTTTCTCATCCCCAGATAATCCTGGAAAAAACTGGGGGAAATCTGGGAACCGGCAATCCCCATAGAGACACCGCCAATAGAAAGATAGGATTTTCCTTTCATGGTAGCAACGGCCAGTCCGGCTTTGGTAAATTGTAACAGTTTTTGTTCTACGTCTTCTGGGATGCTATTATCATTTTGATCCTGGACATCTTTACCGTAGATACTAAAAGCCGGCAGACCTATCTGGTCATGACCGGCAAGGGTAGCAGATAAGTATACTGCTCCCGGTCTTTCAGTTCCGTTAAATCCCCAGATAGCTTTGGGGATAAAGGGGTCCATATCTATCGTTTCCATGCCATAGCACCAACAGGGAGTTACACTTAGGGATACTCCTACTCCTTCCCGGGCAAATTTATCGGCACATCTGGCGGCTTCTGCTACACCTCCGATGGTGGTATCGGAGATGACAAATTCTACCGGTAAACCATTAGAATGTCTTAAGTTTTTACTAATCAAATCTGCGGTAGACTTCGCCATTTTCATAGTTTGCTCTTCAAGTGATTCTCTAATCCCCTTTCGACGTCCATCGATAATGGGACGGATACCGACTTTGGGAAGACTTCCGGGTAGTCTTTTTTGGATATTTGGCATTCTTTCACCTCTCCAATAATTATTATTAATGAATCTAATTTCTTAAAATAAATTAAAAATATCTTAATTATTTTTTAATTAACTAATATTTGTTTTTCAGTAGAATTTCTAATTATAAGCTCTGTGTTTAGAGTTATTGTTTTAGGCTTATAACCTGAATCCTTCTTATCATTTTCTATCTCTTTTATTAATAGTTCAGCTGCTGTGGAGCCAAGCTGATATACAGGTTGTCTGATTACAGTTATGGGAGGCTCTAATATCGAGGCCCAATCTGAATCATCAAAACAAACAATACCTATATCATCGGGTATGGTAAGCCCCATCTCTTTGATAGCAATTAGTGCTCCCATAGACATATCTATATTAGTGGTAAAAATTGCCTCTGGTCTATTAGATTGTTCTAATTTTTATGATTTATTAGAAACTATTATTTGATAGTCTCTTTTTTGAGTATATTTTGTATACGCTGTGATATTTTATATTTCTTTTGCTCGCCAACAACGAACTAGATGGTCTTTTTCAATCTCCTCTAATTCTTGTTTTTGTTGAAAACAACGTTTTTTTGAATACTGGCAACGCGGAGCTAACTTGCAACCTATTAAATTTCTACTTGTTTGAGTTACTTCTCCTTTTAAAATATCTTTTGTTTCATTTTCATTAATATTTAATAATGCTGCTTCCAA
This sequence comes from Atribacterota bacterium, assembly GCA_035648095.1. Taxonomy (GTDB): domain Bacteria; phylum Atribacterota; class Phoenicimicrobiia; order Phoenicimicrobiales; family Phoenicimicrobiaceae; genus Sediminicultor. Next base: position 1,776 of record DASRME010000421.1, read on the forward strand.
TAATGCTCGTGTATAAGGGTGAAAAGGTTTGTTAAAAAGTTTCTTAGTTGTTGTTTCTTCAACTATTTCTCCCAAATACATTACTAAAACTCGATGAGCTATTGTTTTTATAACTCTTAAATTATGGGATATTATTAAGTAGCTTACCTTTAACTGTTCTTGTATATCTTGAAGTAAATTTATAATTTGCCCTCTTATAGACATATCTAATGATGAAGTTGGTTCATCAAGAACAACTAGTTCAGGCTCTACAATCAATGTTCTTACCAGGGCTGCTCTCTGAAGTTGACCACCACTTAATTCATTAGGTTTAGAAGTTAATATTCTCTGAGAAAGACCTACTCGATTCATTTCATATTTAATTTTTTTAATAATTTCTCCTTTTTCTTTTAAATCATCATTTAAATTACAAAATTCATTAATACTTGCTTGTATTGAATAAAATGGGTTGAAAGATGTTAGAGGATTTTGGAAAAGCATTTGTATTCTTTTTCGATAAGGTCTAAATAATGCTTCTGGAAGATTATGAATTGGATTCCCTCTATAAATAATTTTTCCACTATCGATTTTTAATAACTTGAGAATACATTTGCCTAATGTGCTTTTACCACAACCACTTTCTCCAACTAAACCAAGCGTTTCATTAGATTTAATGCATAATGACACATTATTTACAGCCACTATTTTAGGAAACTCCTTTTTAACGTCAATTAATTGAATAATGTTATTATTTTGATTCATTTTTTAATTGTTCCATTTATGGCAGGTAACCCAATGTTCCTTTTCAACTTGGATACTTTTAGGTTTTTGACGTTTACATATATCCATCGCAACATCACAACGAGGTTCAAAAGGACAACCAGAAATAGTCTTTATTAATTCTGGAGCAGAGCCTCGTATGTATACCATTCTCTTTCCTATAATAGTTTTATAACATCTCACGAGTCCTTTAGTATAAGGATGTAAAGGTTTCTTTAAAATTCTCTGTGCTGTACAAGTTTCTACTATATGTCCTGCATACATGACAGCAACTTTAGAACATGCTTTTGTAACCATTCCGATATCATGTGAGATAAATACAAAAGCAACATCTTTCCCTTTAATAACATCTAAAATGAGGTCAATAACTTGGTTTTGTATTGTTACATCAAGACCTGTTGTAGGTTCATCTGCTATTAATAATTTAGGTGAACACATCAATGCCATTGCAATGATTGCTCGTTGACACATTCCTCCACTAAGTTCATGGGGAAAAGCTTTTACACTTTCAGAAGGTTTAGGGAAACCCACTCGCCGAAGTATATTAACTGTTTCTTCCAAAGCCTTTTTTTTATCTCTCCCTTTATGACGAAGGTAAATATCCGATATCTGTTTACCTATTGGATAGACAGGGTTTAAAGCTGAAGTAGCATCTTGAAAAATAACACTTATTTCTCTCCCTCGAATCTTCTCCATCTCTTCTTCCGTTTTTTGTAAGAGATTTTGATTTTGATAAATAACTTTTCCAGATATTATTTTTGTTTTTTTAGGTAATAATTGTATAACAGTTCGCATAGTCATTGTCTTCCCACTACCGCTTTCACCAACTAACCCTAATCTATCTCTCTTATTTATTAGCAAATTAACACCATGTAAAATATGACTGTTTTGATTCGAATTTTCTATATCTAATTTTAGGTCTTCAATTTTGAGCAGTGCCATTTAACTTTCCTTTCCGAAATAAACTTGTAAACTCATCCCTAAACTATTTAAAACCCATACAACAAAAAATAAAGCTAATCCAGGAAATCCAGAAACCCACCATTTCCCAAAAATAATTGAATTTGCTCCAATTTGAATCATAGAACCCCATTCAGGTGTAGGGGGTGGAAGTCCTAATCCTAAAAAACTTAAAGCTGCTATAAACCGGATTGCTGAAGCAGCACTAAGTGGGAACTGTCCAAAAATAGCTGGTAAGGCATTTGGTATTAAATGTCTAAAAACGATCATATAGGGTTTAATGCCTGCACAAATAGCAGCTTGCACAAACGGCACATTTTTTAAAGATTTAACTTCACTTCTCACAAGTTTAGCATAAAAAGGTAAATTATATACTATTACCACAATTATAAGAGCGGCTTCTCCCCCTCCTATCATCATATAGATAAGCATACCAAATAAAATGTATGGAAAACCTTGAATCATTTCAGCAAAACGTTCAATAATATTTTCAAAAAGTCCACCTATATAACCAGCAGTTGCTCCAAGTATTGTACCTATAATACTACCAATTAAAACTGCGGTTATTGCTATAACTAAATCATATCGTGCTGCATTAATTGTTCTTGAAAAAACATCCATGCCATTTTCATCTGTCCCAAACCAGTGTTCATATGAAGGAGGAGCATTGGTATTAAACATGTCTGTCTTTGTAGGCTCATCAATGGGTAAAAATGGTGCTATAATAGCTAAGATACTAATTAGAACTAAAAGTATAATAACAAATGAAAGCTTTAAATGAGATTTATAATTTATTAAAACAAATCGTAAAATATTATTTCCTCTTTTTTTTAGCGAATAATACACTTAGTTTCCTCCTATTCTAAACTCCATCGAGGGTCAATTATGATAGAAAATATATCAGTTAAAAAATATAGAAGGTTATAAACAATAGAAGCAAGGAGAACAATAGAAATTACTGGACAATAATCAGAATTATTCATAGCATTAATAACATACATGCCTAATCCTGGCCAAGAAAAAACTTTTTCTATCACTATATCAGCACTTATAAGCCATGCAAAATTAACAGCTATTAATGTTAAGAGAGATGGTGCAATATTTTTTAAAATATATCTATAAATTGTAATTTTTTTCAGACCAAAAGCTCTAGCATTCTGAATATAGTTAGATCTTAAAACTTCTACCGTATCAGAATAAACCAATTTAAAAATATATGGTGTTGTAGTAAAAACTAAAACAAATACTGGAAGCATTAAGTGATGAACACTGGAAATAAATACATCTATGTTACCAGTTAATAAACTATCAATCAAATAAAATCCAGAATAATATGCTGGGGGATTAATATTTGAATCTATACGACCAATAGGGGCTGGTGCAATCTTACAAATAAAATAAAATATATAAATCAACATCAACGCTAACCAAAATGGAGCTACCGAAATGCCTGTAGAAGAGATCCCGTTAGCAAATTTCCCAAGAAATGATTCTTGTTTCACGGCTGCAATAAATCCAAGTATGATACCTAAAATAGAAATTAATATAATAGAAATTGTTGCGAGTTCTAATGTTGCAGGAAGCCTTCGTTTCAGATCATCTATTACAGGATTGTATGTAAAGCGTGATATTCCTAAATCTCCATGCAATAAATCATTAATATATATAAAATATTGTACTGATAAAGGTTTATCAAGATTAAGTTCTTGTCGGGCTGCTTCTATTATTTCTTCAGATCGTTGCGAGCCAACCATCAAATATACTGGTGATCCAATAAATCTTGTAACAAAAAATGCGATTGAAGTGATAAGTATTAAAACAATCAGTAAACTAATTATGCGTCTAGATAGAAATCTAAACCAATTCCTAAAAGAATTTTTACTCATAAATACAAGACTCTCCCCTGCTTAAAGAATTAGTTATTATAACTGCGTAGTGAAGGCTAATCTTCACTACGCAGTTCGCTTACAAACCTCTTATTTGCTTCTATAAAGTGGGTATATCCAAATTAATGAATCTTCTAATACCTTGAAGCCCTTAATATCATCTCTCATTGCGTATTCCAAAGGTGTACAAGCCAGTTCTAAATCTACTGCATCATCTACAACAATTTTTTGGAATTCATCACTTAATTTTTTTCTCTCTTCACCAAAAGTATTCCTTAACTTTTTATACAATTCATCTATTCTTGGGTTAGAGTAGTGGCTTCTGTTAGTAGCACTACCGGTTTTAAAACCTCGCATCGAATAATAGGGATCATCAATATATTGTAAAAACCCAGTCTCCATTGTTGCAGGAACTGTTCCCAATCCTTCCTCTTCAGCAAAAATAGAAGGAGTAACCTCTCTTATTTTCATATCAACTCCAGCTTGTTTAAAGCCCTCTTTTAAAAATATTGTAAGTTTGCGAGCATTTGTATCACCTGCTTTGATATTTACAGTAAACTCAAAACCATCTGGATATCCGGCTTCTGCCATTAATTTCTTAGCTTTTTCTACATTAAATTCGTAATCCCAGTATTCTCCATTTTCCCACGGGCTAAGTTGTGGACAGAGGCTATACATACGTTGAGCACGCCCCTTAAAAACACCCTCTACAATTTCATCATATGGAACAAGATAAGATACTGCCTGTCTCAATTTTTTGATATTGAATGGGAACATAGAATGATTCAATATCAATGTATTTTTTGTTCTACTCGGAACTGTTAGGACTTTAATACCAGGAGCATTTCGTAAATTATCATATTCTTCCCTACCTAAAGCCATAGCAATATCAACTGCACCACTTTGTAATAGCAATGCTCTTGTAGCTGATGATGTGACCACTTTCAGAATAACTTTTTCAAAGTAAGGTTTCTCTCTCCAATATCCCTCTGTATGAGCACGCAAAACTATCTCAACTCCCGGTTCCCAACTTTCTATATAATATTCGCCATTTCCAGCGTAGTTTCTATTCAACCATTTGCTCCCCCAAGGATTATCTTTAGTGAAGTGATCTTTAACAGCTTCATAGTCTACTACTCCCCAACATTGATCACGACCTAACATCCAGAACATAGGTTGAACTGGATACTTAAAATGTATTTTAACTTGATACGGACCAGTTTTTTCCCAACTTTCCATAGAAGCCATATCTTCATTCCATAGATTACCTGACTTTGTTTCTGGTCCTTTATCCAGCCAATACATAATGTCATTAGCAGTCATTTCATTACCTGTATTTGGAAACAGTACCCCTTGCCTAACATTCAAAGTTACTGACAAACGGTCATCAGAGATTTCCCAAGTTTCAATTGCTGCCCCCTCAATTTTATTTATATCAGATCTAGTATAGTCTTCGCCTGGTACATCTTTTGCTGCATATTGAAACCACTGTTCATAAATATTTAGTAGTACCATATTTGAGATAGGATAACGAGAGAAATCAGGATTTAATGTAGGAATTTCACCAGGAAGTGCAATTTTTAAAACATGCTCATCAGTTATTTCTGCATTAGTTCCTAAACAAATTGATATCAATAAAAGAATTGAAAATACTAAGACAAATAACACTTTTTTACTTTTCATTTTAATTTCTCCTTTTTAATATTTATACTAACTATATATTTTAAAATATTTATATCATGTCCTCTTTACATTATATCACCTCCTTTTTATTGTTATAAGTGCTTTTCAGAAAACTCTGAAACCCTTGTCTTGCAAGGCTTTTAGCACACTCCTATTTTATTCTTCACCTCCAGCATTAAAACCCTTATCTGATAATTGTTTTAGGAAAATTATCGATTAATTTCTATTCATTTTATCGATTTTTTATGGGCTTGGAGATGAATTTTTTTAACCTTCTAAAGCTTTCTGAAACCCTCATCTCTATTTTAAGCAAACATTTTGTTAATCTAAACTAGATTTCACCTCCACCTACCTTTTGCCCTATAATATTTTAAGAATATTGTTTTTTTAGTTTTCACAACCTTTCAGAAAAGTTGGGGGTAATGTTATAAATAGGTTTAAGGCAAACCAGAAACTTTTATTTAAAGCTAAAACTGTTTTTAATTTAAAACCTTTAGAAAAATACGAAATTCTTTTTTCTTTTCTTGATACCTCACCATTGGAGACACTGTATCCCTCTACCGGTAGACCACCTATTCCCTATGAAGCTTTACTTAAGGCCCTCATTTACAAGAATATTAAAAATATATCTTATCTTTCTGATCTGGTAAGAGAACTTCAGGATAATCCTGATTTAGCCTTTTTTTGATAATATTCTACTGGGCTAAGATAACCCTAAGGCCTGGTGAGGAAAATCATAATTATAGTTATCTACTCGTTCCCCCCAATGCTCTTTGAAAAGTAAATGGGTTATCCCAATCATAGGGCAATATTAGGTCCTCCTTCAGGGTCCTGATGACCCTTTCGGTATCGGCATTCCCTTTAGGATTAGACTAGCTTGTAAATATCTGTTTAATTCCTGATGTCAATATAATAAATCCTTATATTGCTGCCCCTCTTTCATTACAAGACTTACATTTTTAAGTACGGTAATATCTTTTAATGGATCACCTTTTACAGAGATAATATCAGCAAGTTTTCCTTTTTCTATTGTCCCAATTGAATCTTCCATACCGAGAAGTTCTGCACTGTTCTTAGTGACCGCTAAAAGAGCCTCTGTATTTGAAGCACCAATGTGCGCAAGATATTTAACTTCCTTCCATAAAAAACTATGCGTGCTATCAACCGCAAGACATATTTTAACTCCGGCTTTGATTGCCTGTGGCATATATTTCCCCGTTAATCTCTTTGCCTCAATTACTTTAGTCTGCCACCAATCTTGTTTATAGTTTTCCCGTGCCTGAAACCCTGTTTCTTCATCAAAAAATAGCTGAAGATTGGGATCACTCAATCGCGTTCCGTATTTAACAAAATATTCTATGTCTTGCTCTTCAAGCATATTAGCATGTTCGACACTATCAATACCGGCTTCCATAGCCCATCGCATCGCTGGCCCTCCGATTGCGTGTCCTGCAACCTTCATCCCAAGTTCGTGTGCTTGACCAATAGCGGCAAACAACTCTTCTCTGGAGTATGCCGGCACCTGAGTAAGATCACCACGACGATAATCTTCATCCGTATCACCATTGGAGACATTCGTCACAAATAACTTGATAACATCAGCACCCATTGAATAATTCTGGCGGATCATTTTTTTAAGTTCTTCAACACCATCCGCAGGAGCAGCAAGGAAAGGTGCTGTTCCGTGGCTCGGACGTAATGCACGGATCGAAATCACAAGACGTGGACCAGGAATCTCCCCCCTATTTATTGCATCTCGAAACCTTAGTTCGACTTTACCGACATCACCTAAAGTGCGCATTGTTGTTACACCGGACGCTAAATCACTTCTCAGGTTCATAGAACCTCGTAACACAGCCGTCGGAAGATTAAGTGTATGTTGCTCTTTTAGCGATACCTTATATTTAGGGTTTGCCGTAATATGACAGTGAGTATCAATCAAACCCGGAAGAACGGTTTCTTCGGTACAGTCAATAACTTTACAATCTTGCGGTACTTCTATTGATTGTGATGGCCCCACATCTACAATCCGGTCATCTTGAATGATAACCACTCCTGCCGGAATAGGTGGTTTTTCCGGATCGACGATAAGCTGCTTGCTTTTAATAATTGTTTTCATAAAGAATTACTCTCCTTTTGTTCTTGATAATAGAAAAGAAAAAAATCAACTCATTAAAAAATTAATAATTTCTTTCATTTTTTTCTACTTTTTAATAATTTTTAACAACTTATTCTGATAGTTATTGAAATACGATAATCATTCTCTTTTTGCCGCTTCCTCCTCCTTTCGATATCTATTGAAGTAAACTTCTGCAACACATCTTCGTATTTTCTTTATGGCGGTAGAGGACCTTTTTTAGGTTATGCTCTAAGTGAAATTTACAGAGTTGATAGATGAGCCAAGAAAATAATTTTTGGCTCCCTTTTTATTCAGGTACCCCATCTCCCCCGATTAGAATTAGTTCTGCTTAGCTTATCTTAAATCTCTTTTCTCCGAGGATGTTTATAAAATGTGTCTTTCAGAAAATTCTGATACCCCTGTTTTATAAATCTTTTAGAGTATCTCTATTTTATTCTTCACTTCCAACCTTGAAACCCTTATTTAATAAAAGTTTTAGGAAGGTTATTAATTATTTTCTACTTATTTTATTGTTTTTTGGGGTTGGAGGTGAATTTTTTCACTTTATTTAACCCTCCCAGTTTTCTGAAGCCCTCACTAAAATACCTATTAAAAGTACGGCCCCTTGAATTTGATCTATTATCTTTTTAAGCTTTCATTTTTGCTTTTTGGTAGAATTTCTAATTATCAGCTCTGTACTTAAAGTTACTACGGTTGGTTTATGATCTAAATTTTTCTCTTCATCTTCTATCTCTTTTATTAATAGTTCAGCTGCTGTGGAGCCAAGCTGATATACAGGTTGTCTTATTACAGTTATGGGAGGTTCTAATATCAAGGCCCAATCCGAATCATCAAAACAAACAATACCTATATCATCGGGTATGGTAAAACCCATCTCTTTGATAGCAATCAATGCACCCATGGACATATCTATATTAGTGGTAAAAATTGCCTCTGGTCTATTAGGTTGTTCTAATAATTCCTTGGTTAATTTTTTGCCACTCTCTTTTTTAAAATTACCAATTTTAATCAGGCTGTCCTCTTTGGCTATGCCAGCTTCTTCTATTGCTTGCAAATATCCTCTCAGTCTTTCTGCACCAGTAGTCCGGTCTAAGTAGCCATCCACTATTCCAATTTTTCTATAACCTTGATCTATCAGATGCTTTACTGCCTTATATGCTCCATTAGTATTATCAACCAAAACCGCATCACAATCTACCCCCTCTATCAACCTGTCTAAAAGTACTACTTTGGTTCCTGAATCTATCAGACGCTGAACATATTCTGAATTTTTACCGGTAGGAATGAGTATTATTCCATCTACTCTATTAGACTTTAAAACTTTTAGATAATTGAGTTCTTTTTCAGGATTTTCGTCTCCATTGCATAAAATGGTATGATAACCAAATTTA
>DASRME010000422.1:0-2333 GCA_035648095.1 Atribacterota bacterium
AGCGTGATATAATAATTTAGAAATAATTTTAAAATTAATTCACATTTATATGACACATAAATTAAAAAAAGAAAATGTCACTATTTTTAAAATGAGTTTAAGATCAGAAAATGATGAAAAATAATTTTATAGAAGAAGAAATAAAATTTTTGGCAGACAGAATGTTGGGCAAATTAATGAAATGGCTGCGCATTTTAGGCTATGATACCGCTTACCCTTCCCTTGATGATTTATCTCTCATACTAATGGCCCGGCAAGAGAATAGAATATTACTAACCAGAGATACCAATCTAATTAAAAGACGGAACATCTGTGATTTTTTATTTATAAAAAGTGATCGGTGGGAAGAACAATTATTAGAAGTAATAATGGGATTAAAATTAAAAATTGATTTCGATTCTAAAATATTTTCTCGCTGTTCTCTCTGTAATACCCCCACTAAAGATATTGATAAAAAAGAAGTTAAAACCCATGTACCTCCTTATGTATTTTTAACTCAAGGCAAGTTTGTTTATTGCCCTTCTTGCAAAAAATATTACTGGCGAGGAACTCACTGGCAAAGAATGGTAAAAAAAATTAAAAAATTGTCCCTTAATGAAGTAGGGAACGACTCTTAAAGGATAAATTAAAAATCGCTTCCTCATAATTTTAATTAAAGTATATTTTTATTTTTCTGGTAAAACCTCTATGCCAGGAAGTTTTTTTCCACCTAAAAATTCTAAAGAAGCTCCACCACCGGTAGAAATATGAGTCATCTTCCCTGCTAATCCTGCATTTTCGATTGCGGCAATAGAATCTCCTCCACCAATTACGGTTACGGCCTTACCATGCATATCTGCTAATATTTTTGCTATTTTATTGGTTCCTTTGGCATACTTTTCAATCTCAAATACTCCCACTGGCCCATTCCAAAATATAGTCTTTGCCTTTTTAATTTCCCTTTCAAATATAGCTAAAGATTTATCACCCAAATCTACTCCTATTCCACCCTTAGGAATATTATTTATTTCTACCGTTTTACTTTCTGCCTTTTCTGACACCTCTTTGGTTATCACCAAATCAACAGGTAAAATTATTTTATTTCCCTCTTCTTCAGCCTTCTTTAATATTTTTCTAACTACATCTAAATCATATTGTTCTAACAATGAATTGCCAACTTCATATCCTTTGGCTGCCAAACAGGTATAACTCATTCCGCCGGCGATCAATATTCTATCTGCGATATCTAATAAATTCTGAATAATTTCAATTTTCCCGGATATCTTTGCCCCCCCCAATATGACTATAAAAGGATGTTCAGGAAATTCCAATAAATTATTTAACACCTCTATCTCTCTGGCCATTAAAAATCCGCTATAAGATGGCAATATTCTAGCTACACCAACAGTGGAAGCGTGGGCCCGGTGAGCTGTCCCAAACGCATCATTTACAAAAATATCAGCTAAACTAGCTAATTTTTTAGAAAATTCGTCATCATTTTTTTCTTCTTCTGGATGAAATCTTAAATTTTCCAATAAGATAACTTCTCCTCTTTGCATATTTGAGATGAACTTTTCTACTTCTTCTCCAATACAATCATTAACTTTTTTTACATCTTGTTTCAATAATTCCTTCAATCTTCTGGCTACCGGGTCTAATCTTAATTTCTCAACTATTTTCCCTTTAGGACGGCCTAAATGGCTCATCAAAATTACTTTAGCTTGATGAGAAGTTAAATATTTAATAGTAGGAAGAGCTGCTTTTATTCTCGTATCATCAGTAATCTCAAGCTCTTCATTTAGAGGGACATTAAAATCAACTCTAACCAATACTCTTTTGCCTGCTAATTGATTTTTATTTAAATCTTTAATAGTTCTTTTTTGCATCCTATACAACCTCCAATATTCTAAATAAATGTCTTACCTTTAATTTTAATATTCTATATATAATTAGATTTAATATAACTAATTTAATTAATTATACAACTAAATAATCTACTAATCAATGAAATTCACAAGATTTAACTTTGTAAAAATATATCAAAGAATCGTCCCCTGTCAGGTTCCTAATCACCATCATGATTTTAGGCTTTTGGCTAAAAAATTACTGCTAAAAAAGCAGCAATAAGGATGGCAGGTAATAGATTTCCTATCTTAATCTTTTTTATCTTTAATAATTCAAATCCTATCCCCAATATTAAAATACCTCCCACTGCAGTCATCTCGTTTATTACTTCTGGAGAGAGAAAATCTTTAATTAATCGAGCCAGCATAGTAATTCCTCCCTGATATAAAAAAACGGGAATCACCGAAAACAATACTCCTATCCCCATGGCCGCGGTAAAGGCGATAGAG
>DASRME010000423.1:0-3241 GCA_035648095.1 Atribacterota bacterium
TGGTAGCCTTATATTATAGTGAATTAAATATTAACCCTAAGAACCCTAATTGGATAGATAGGGATAGATTTGTTCTTTCTAAAGGTCATGGTTGTTTATCTTTATATGCTATTTTAGCTGATTTAGGTTTTTATCCAAAAAATGAAAATTTAAAATTAAGAAAATTAGATTCTTTAGTACAGGGTCACCCTGATATGAGAAAGACACCTGGTATCGATTTTACTACTGGCTCGCTAGGTAATGGAATAGGAGCAGCAGTAGGTATAGCTATAAGTCTAAAAATTGATAAGAGAAAATCTAAAGTTTTTACGATTTTGGGAGATGGAGAAAATCAAGAAGGTATCGTGTGGGAGGCTGCATCTATTGCTTCACATTTAAAGTTAGATAATCTTATAGCGATCATTGATAATAATAATTTTCAATCTAGTGGTCCATTAGAAAAAATAAATAATATTAATCCAATTAAAAATAAATGGGAAGCTTTTGGCTGGAATGTTATCGAGATTAATGGTCATAATTTTAAAGAAATTTTACCAGCTTTAAAGATAGCGACTTTAACTACATCCGGACCTACTGCTATTGTTGCTCATACAATAAAGGGTAAAGGTGTGTCTTTTATGGAAAATGATAATTCTTGGCATCAGAGACAATTGACTGATGAACAATATCAACAAGCATTGAAAGAAATATCTTACAAGGAGAGTGAAAAAATTGGGTAATACAAGAACTGCTTTTGGTGAAGCGATAAGAGAACTGGTATTAGAAGGAAAGGATATAGTTGCTGTGAATGCGGATACAGAAAAGTCTATGTGCCTTGATTTATTGAAAGAGAAATTTCCTCAACGAGTTATAAATGTAGGGATAGCAGAACAGAATATGATGATGGTTGCAGCAGGTATAGCTAGCACAGGAAAAATTGTATTTGCTTGTAGCTATGCTATGTTAAATTCAATGAGAGCCTTAGAGCAGGTAAGAACATTTATTGCTTATCCTTACCTTAATGTCAAGATAGTTTCTGGATTATCTGGTTTAACTGGAGGAATAGAGGGTGTAACTCACCAATCGATAGAGGATATTGCTATAATGCGAAGTATACCCAATATGGTAGTTTTGGCTCCTGCTGATTATTATTCAACTAAAATAATTGTCAAAAAAGCTTCTGAATATAAGGGTCCTGTTTATATTAGATTGGGGAGAAAGGATAGTCCAGATATTTTTGATGAAAATTATCAATTTAAAATCGGTAGAGCAAATAAACTTAGAGAAGGTAAGGATGCTTGCTTAATCGCTACAGGTTTAATTTTAGATAGAGCAATTAAAGCAGTGGATATTTTGGAAGAGAGAGGATATTCTATTGAGCTTTTAGAGATGCCTTCAATTAAACCTATAGATAAAGAGTCAATTATAGCTGCTGCACGCAGAACAGGTAGAATAATTACTATAGAAGATCATAGTATAATTGGAGGATTGGGAGGTGCTGTTGCTGAATTATTAGCAGAGAATTATCCCGTAAAGATGAAAAGGATTGGCGTAAATGATACCTTTGCTGAATCAGCAAAATATCCAGATCTCTTGGATAAATATGGGCTTTCAATTAATAATATAGTTAGGCAAACAGAGGAGATGATAATTAAAAGCAAATAGTTCTTGGTGAATAATTTACTGAAAAATAATTAAGCATTTTTGATTTAGCGAGAACTCCCCATCTGTAAGGATGGGGATAAGAACAAATTTCCGATAAACGGGGGATGTTAATAATCTGTAAAGGTGAATACTACGTCTGTAAAGGTGTAGGAGTCTATTTTTAAGGAGGAACTTTACGAGATGTATGCACTTGTAAAAAATGGGACTGAAAAAGGAGCTGAATACGTTAAAGTTGAAGATCCGAAACCAAAACGAAAGGAGGTTGTTATAGATGTAAAAGCAGCTGCCATTTGTGGAACTGATATGCACTTATATAATTGGGACGAAGCAGCTGTAAATTTTACAAAAAAATTTAAAGTTAATTTTCCATTTATATTGGGTCATGAAATCGCTGGTACTGTTGTTGAAACAGGACCTGAGGTAGAACGGATAAAAAAAGGGGATCGAGTAGCATTAGAAACACATATATTCTGTGGGAATTGTTACCAGTGTGAAACAGGTAATATGCATAATTGCCAAAATATGGAGTTATACGGGATAACTTGTAATGGTGCATTTGCAGATTTTGCCGTTGCACCTGAGAAAATAGTTTTTCGTCTTCCTGATGATGTTAGCTTTGAAGAAGGAGCTATTTTTGAACCAGCAGCTGTAGCAATGCATGGAATAGAAGAAGCTTCGATACAACCAGGTGATGTGGTATTAGTATACGGTTGTGGTCCAGTAGGATTAATTGCTATCCAAATTGCAAATATTAGCGGTGCATCAAAAGTTATAGCAATAGATATTAATAGTTATCGACTTAAAATGGCAGAACAATTAGGGGCAATAACCATAAATGCCAACAACCAAGATATTCGTTCTACTATAAAAAATCTGTGCAAGTATAAAGGGGGTGTTGATGTTGCTTTAGAAGTTACTGGGTCAACCAAAGTTTATGAGAATATTTTTGAATTAATTAAATTAGAAGGGAGATTAGTAATTATTGGTCATCCTAGCAGTAAAGTTGCAGTTAATATTACAAAAAATATAAACCAAAAAGGTTTAACCATTAAAGGTATTTTTGGAAGAAGGATTTGGGATTCTTGGTGTAAACTAGCTTCTTTAATTGAAAGTGATAAAATTGATATTTCAAAAATAATTACTCACCGTTTTAGTTTAGATAATTACAAAAAAGCTTTTGGTATGACTGGAGGAGAAGTTGGTAAAATATTATTTAAAATGTAATTTGATTTCAATTAAAGGCAAGAATGCGTTAATTACCGGTGCCAGTTCCGGTATTGGGCAGGCCTGTGCAAGTGCTTTTGCCGCAAGTGGATCAAATGTTATACTTGGTGCAAGACGTATAAAAAAACTTCAAAAGATTGCGCAAGAAATCTCTGAAAAATATGGCGTAGAGACCTTTGCAGCGTATATGGATGTGCGGGATTATAAAAGCCTTGAAAAGACGATAGCTGCACTTCCTGAACAGTTTCAGGTGATCAATTTTCTTTTAAACTGCGCGGGACTTGCTCTTGGTATGAATACGGTTTATGACGCGAATATTGAAGATTTCAATACGATGGTTGATACAAATGAAAAAGGCGTTTACAATATGACC
>DASRME010000424.1:0-3959 GCA_035648095.1 Atribacterota bacterium
CATTATACCATTACGCAGCAAGCTGCGGGGAATTAACCCGGGAGAGATTAAAAAGTGGGAAAAAAATTGATTTTTTAAATAAACATGATACAATAAATGCTGATTGAGATATTACTGAAATATTTGCTTATTTAAAAATATGTAAAATAATAATAAAATAAAGGGAGAAATTAAGTGGAAATTTCGGATAACCAAATTAATAATTTAAAGCAAACAGCACTAAATTTACGAAGAAATATTATAACAATGATTCAATCCGGACAGGGTGGCCATCTAGGTGGTAGTCTTTCATGTATAGAGGTTATTACCGCATTGTATTTTTCTGTATTACAATGTAAGCCGCAAGACCCTCAATGGGAAGATAGAGATCGGTTTATTTTAAGCGCAGGGCATAAGTGTCTTGCTTTGTATTCTGTTTTAGCAGAAAAAGGATATTTCGATAAAAAACTACTCAGTACATACGACTCTTTCAATAGTCAACTGCCTGGGCATCCCGATCGACACAAGCTGCCTGGAGTAGAAGCCAATACGGGATCTTTGGGGCATGGTCTTGCAATAGGAGGGGGTATGGCACTTGCTGGAAAAATAGATCAGAAAGATTACAAAGTTTATGTCCTTATGGGTGATGGTGAAATTGCTGAAGGATCTGTTTGGGAAGCAGCTGAAATAGCAAGTCATTACAAATTAGATAATCTAACAGCTATCATTGATAGAAATAAACTTCAAATACACGGAAATACAAAAGATGTTTTAAATACAGAATCGTTGTCAGCGAAATGGAGTTCTTTTGGGTGGAAAACCATTGAGATTGATGGACACGATTTTATGGACATACTTAAAGCACTTAAAAACTTACCCATTAAAAAAGATTGTCCCACCTGTATTATAGCAAATACTATAAAAGGGAAAGGGCTTTCTTTTGCAGAGAACAATTACAAATACCATTATTGGAAACCAACAGATGAAGAAATGAAAAAAGCTTTTATTGAATTGGGGATGAATGACTTATGAAAGAATTAAAAGATCCACGTAAAGTATTCGGTAATCAAGTTTTGGAATTAGCTAAACAAGACCCACGTATCTTGGCCGTATCGACTGATTCTTCAGGCAGTTCAGGATTCGGCCCTTTCAAGGAGAATTTTCCCGAAAGGCATTTAGAATTTGGTTTAACAGAACAATCCACTATAGGCTTTTGTGCAGGGCTCGCTTTAAGCGGGAAGATTCCTTTCTTTTGTGCCATAACTCCTTTTATTACCATGCGTTGTTTTGAGCAGGTTAGAGATGATTTAGCTTATACTTTTGCAAATGTTAAAATTGCCGGACGCAACTCCGGACTTGATTATTCTTATTTAGGATACACGCATCAATCCTTGGAAGACATAGCAGTGATGAGAAGTTTACCTAACATGATAGTAGTTGTGCCCTCTGATGCTATTGAAATAGAAGCATGCGTAAAAGAAGCTGCTCAATACATCGGCCCGGTTTACATTAGAATCGGCAGTGAAAAATTACCAACTTTTCATCATTCAGATTACCGTTTTTCCTTCGGAAAAGGGGAAGTACTTCAAAAAGGACAGGACATTACTTTAATGACCATGGGGGGAATGGTATGGAGAACCATGGAAGCTGCAGAGGAACTTGTTAAATTGGGTATTAAAGTCGGCGTAATTAGCATGCCTACTATAAAACCACTGGATTGTGAGCTTCTTCTTCAAGTTTCCAAGGAGACAGATATAATTCTAACTATCGAGGACCATAGCATTGTGGGTGGATTAGGTAGTGCAGTCAGTGAATTTCTTTCTCAAGAAAATCCTATGAGAGTCATTAAATTGGGCGTACCTGATGTATTTAGTACCACAGGTTGCTATGAGGAGCTTATGGGAAAATACAATCTTTCAAAAAACGGCATTGTAAATTCAGTTGTTAAGGTTATTAAGGAAAAGAAATCTTCTTGTAAAAAATAATGTAAGGAGGGAATATGATGAAGATAGCTATTGGATGTGACTTTAATGCATTAGATTTAAAAAATGCAATCATTGATTTATTAAAAGAAAAAAAGGTAGAGTATAAAGATTTTGGCACTTTTACCAGGGATCCGATTGATTATCCTGATATAGCAAAAAAAGTTGCTTATGCTATAGCTGAAGGAAAATTCGAAAGAGGTATCCTTATATGCGGAACAGGATTAGGGATGGCGATGGCTGCCGATAAAGTAAAAGGGATAAGGGCAGCTACCTGTTGTAATGTTTATCAGGCAGAAAGAGCCATAAAAAGCAACAATGCTCAAATAATAACATTAGGAGCTCAAGTTACTGGAATAGAATTGGCTAAAATGTTAGTAACTGCCTGGTTAAATTCAGAATTTCAAGGTGGCAGATCAGAAAGAAAAGTAGAAAAGATCATGGAAATAGAGAAAGAAAATTTCAATTAAATATTTTTTTGGAGGTGTTGAAAAGTGACTAATCGAAAAGAAAAAAGTGTCTTAGAAAGATTAATAGAAGTAAATCCTGAAGCTGAGATATGGTGGGATTCCTCGCCTGTAATTTACGATGATTGGGCACAAGATGTTTTAAAAGAAATACCAGAAGAAGATAAGAAGATTGTTCAAAAACAGTTGAAAAAATTTTACAATCTTGAAGATCCACAAAGTATGCTTTTCAGAGGCGTTACCACAAATCCTTCTTTGTCCATGGCTGTTTTTGAAATACAAAAAGCTTACTGGGAAGAATTTGTAGATGGCCTGATAGATAAAAACCCGGAAATAGACCAAGAAGGGCTATTTTGGATGACTTATAAGGAAATAGTTAAACGGGGGGCACAGATGTATCTGCCTCTCTTTGAAAAATCCAATCATAAAAATGGGTATATTTCTGCTCAGGTAGATCCTCGAGATGTAGATAACAAAGAAAAGATGTTGGAACAAGCATATGATTTGGTAAAGCTTTCTCCAAATGTAATGATAAAAATTCCTGGATCAAAACAGGGCTATGAAGTAATAAAAATATTAACTTCCAAAGGAATAGCAACCAATAATACTTTATCTTTTATTCTTCCTCAATTTATGGCTTGCGCCAATGCAGTTAAAGAAGGTCTTGAAATTGCCAAGAAAAATAAAGTCGACTTAACCAGATGGAGATCAGTCATAACTGATATGATGGCCAGGTGGGGAGATATGGGAGATCTTCAAGGAAAGGGTCGTGAAATCGGAATCGAACTTTCTGAAGCCGATGTGAGATGTGCAGAGATAGCTATTATTAAAAAAGCTCATAAAATACTTAAAGAAAAAAACCATCCCAGTAAGATGTTAGTATGTTCCATGAGGGTTTCTCCACCTCTTGATGATAAAAAAGTTGCGGTGTGGCACCTGGAAAAAATAGCAGGTGGAAACTTTGTTTATACTTGCCCTCCCAAATTTATCAAAGCCTTAATATTAAAATATGATGATTTAGAATTTACAAATCAAATAGATGAAGAAATTCCAAAAAAGGTTTTAGATAAGTTGCTTAAAGTGCCTTATTTTACACAAGCTTACTTTGAAGATGGACTTACTGCAGATGAATTTATTGATCATCCCGCCGTTGTTGCCACAGCAAAAGAATTTTCGAAAAGAACTATAGGTATGGTAGATTTTGTTTCTTCCCGATTAGAAAAAAAGAAAAGCGAATAAATATTAAGGAAACTTAGAAATAATTAAAGAAAAATAAGAAATAAAATAGTAAATATACAGATCGGGCAATATATATTAACGGATGGCTTGTTATTGGAAAGGTAAAATACCTGAATAGAATTAAATTATCACCCGCCTTTATTTATATAATAGGCGGGTGATAATTTTTTGTACTGCTTATTATTGCAATTTTAAATCCTTTAATCTTTCTATTGCTTCTTCTAATCTTTTTTCTTCAACAGTTAAAGTGATTCTCACATAGCCCTCACCATATTCTCCGTAACCGATTCCC
>DASRME010000425.1:0-2358 GCA_035648095.1 Atribacterota bacterium
TTCTTTAAACCGTGTAAATAACAGATCAATGTTATTCTTATCATCGACTTCATTTCTAATTTTTTTAGCTTTATCAAGAAATCCATGAGATTTTGCACATTCCCTTCCACATTTTTCTATGATGTTTATTCCTTTTTTATCTTCTAACAGACTGATTTGGGATAAAGCGACACTTATCCATTGTATTGTTTTGTTATCTTCCATTGTAATCTCCTATATCCTATAACCTGTAGTTTGATTATGTTTAATATATTTTTTTATTTTTAACTCTTTGTTTATTTAAGATGTTATATGTGATTTATTTAATAAGTTTTTTCTATCCCTTCTTTAAGAGCAATCCCATTGAGGATACTCTTAAGAATTTTGGTTTTGATTTTAATATCATCTGATTTGATATGGTCTATTTTGATTTTCCGGATTGCTTCGTCTAATGCACTTTCTAAACTGGTTAAATCAAGTAAGGCTACTTTTTTACAGAAAAAACTTCTTGATCTACCATCATCAAAATTCTCCATCATTGTTTCAAGTAATTTCATTTTCTTTTTCTGCTGTTCTATGAACTTTTTAATTCCATGTTCTTTTATGGAATTCAAATTTGGCATAACTTTTTTGTATGACGGGTAAGAAGAAGATTCTTTCAATTGCTGATATTCTTCATTGCCCCTGAATTTAGAGCAGGGAAATTCTGAACACTCGGCACAGACTTCAAGCTTCTTTTTCTTGACACAACAAGTGATAAAAGAACAAGAGGGGTGCTTATTGAAGAAATCAGGACCAGCACATCCCGGACATCTCGATGGCCCTACGGTGTAGTATCTTGGGCATAAACCACAATCAAGACCGCATACACCAATGGTTGGATACTTCTTTATTGGGTATTTTTTTAAATCAGGTTTTGTTTGTCCCATATATTAACCTCCCTAAGGTGGGGTTTGTGTACTAGCAAAGGAGTTATGTCTTGCAATATCACTTTTTACCTTCCCACTTTTTTTATCGCCCTGCTCACTGTAGTATGTTTTCGTCAATATATTCTGCTTTCTATCTTGTCATATTTCAAGAGCTCACCCTATATAACCTTTATCTAATTAAAAAGTAAAATTTGAATTATCTTAAAAATAATGTTGTATTGCAAGACCCCGGAAGTATCCCAAAGTTACCTGATCATTAAACTAGTACAACCTTTATCGGAATTCATGTTTTCCAAAAGCAATATTCTTTTTGTCTATTTCTATCTTTAATAATAGGTATCCCTATTATTTCTTTGAACTTCCCATCAATCATCATTATACTTGAATGCAATATATTCAATAACAATACCGTATACTATGCCTGCCAAAAAACTCACAACATCATGAAAACCTGTAGAACTATAAAAAGCAAAAGAAATGATTAAACCAAAGAGTGCTCCTCGGCCAATGACTTTTGGCCATCCCAGGTTTCCACCAACCAACCCAATCACCAAACCCATCATCAACCGATTGTACCATAAAGCAAATAAAAAGTAAGCGTCACTCTGAAAACCTGATCTTAAGAAGGCCCCGACAATACAAAACACGCCCAAAATAGCGCCTGTTGCAATACATATTTTTAATCTTTTTGTCAACATACTTATCATCTCCTAACTTAATTTATTATGAACCCAATCTAAAAGCTTGGTTGAATAACCCAATGTTTTGGTAGGGCAGGTATCGACGCAATGGCCACAGCCCACGCAACGCGAGTCGGTAACTACTTGGCCGATTTGAGCCATGCTCTTAATATCAATTGACATAGGACAAGCTATATTGCATCGATTACACTGAATACATTCTGATTGATTCGTCACAATTCTCTGCCCGGCTAATTTCGACAATAGAGATAAAACGGTACCTAACGGACAATAATAGCAATAACCCCTACCAATAAAAGCTACCCAGAAAAACATCATCATGAGTAATTCTGCGCTGAGGTATTTATAGTTTTCAATTTGGCTGATTAGCTGAAAGTTTCCGATAATTTGTACTCCGGATAAAAAGAGAATCCACCAAAACATAAAAAATAGTGATAATAAAAGAAATATCCACCGCAATATTGTAAAAGTTTTAAGCATATTTTTCTTCATTTTCCTATTTTTTCCAATCAAAGGAAATGCTGGAGCAAATACTTCAGAAGCAAATCCGTTAAACAAACAGAGTGTTGAGCATTGCCATTGCCTGCCAAACAGCAATGTGCCTCCTACGATAATAACACTGACACAGACATAAAATATAAGAGCAGCTGATATACCTGCAACACCCCATACTGGATATCGGCTGAGATAGATAGAAGAATCCGGATATAAAAGCTGTAAAGGCGTGGTCGTCCATGGCAGAGGCATGG
>DASRME010000426.1:0-4742 GCA_035648095.1 Atribacterota bacterium
TATTTTGCATATTTTAAAAAGAAGAATTTAAATATTTTTTCTCGGTTTAAATGCGTGTTTTTGACCATCATCATTATAGTATAATCGGGGAGAAAGTGCAAGGGGAAAACAAGAAAGTATCAAGTACATAGTATATAGTATCGAGTTAAGAATTAGTTAGTTGGTTAGTTATCCAGTTAGTTAAGAAAATAGAATTCAGAAATCAGAAGAAAGAAATAAAAGTTATTGCGAGACGAGCGACCATAGGGAGCGTGGAATCATGTATCCCTAATTGGTAAACTGGCTAACCGGGTAACTGGATAACTATACATACGAAATACGAGATACGAACTTTATTTTACGTTTTGCGCTTTTCGCTATAAGTTTTTTCCTTACTATATACTATATACTCGATACTTGATACTATTATATTATTTAATAATTAATTTTATAAAATTTAACCTTCCTATTTTTAAAACCATACCTTCTTCAACAGTTAAATCAAAATTAGGGTCATTTACCTTTTCTCCATTGATTCTTACTCCGCCCTGCTCAACTATTCTACGGGCTTCGCTTTTGTTACCCACTACACCAGATAGAACAACAAGTTTAACAAGCCAAATTTTTCCTTCTTCTAAATCATCTTTCTTTAAAATTAATTCCTTTATTTCTTCCGGATAAAGTTTATTCTTAAATACCTTTTCAAATTCTTCTTCTACTATAATTGCGGCACTCTGACTATGATAAAGTTTAACAATATTTCTAGCTAATCTCTTTTTCACGTCCCGAGGATGTAAACTATTATTCTCTAGACCTATTTTTACCTTGTTAATTTCATCTAAAGAAACATCGGTTACCAATTCAAAGTATCTAATCATAAGATTATCAGGAAGAGACATAACTTTGCCATACATTTCTTGAGGAGATTCATTGATTCCAATATAATTATTAAGGCTTTTACTCATTTTTTCTACCCCATCTATTCCCTCAAGAAGAGGTAGAGTGATAATAACTTGCGGTTCCTGATTGTATTCTCTTTGAATATCTCTACCCACTAATAGATTAAACTTCTGATCTGTGCCTCCCAATTCAATGTCTGCTTTCATAGCCACAGAGTCATAGCCTTGCATTAAAGGGTATAAAAATTCATGGATAGCTATCGGTTTACCCGCTTTATACCTATTTGAAAAATCATCTCTCTCCAACATGCGAGCAACTGTATATTTAGAACATACTTTTAGAACTTCCGAGAAAGAAAGCTTTCCCAACCAATGACTATTAAATACTACTATAGTTTTTTCCGGATTTAATATTTTAAAAACTTGCTTTTTGTAAGTTTCTGCATTTTTTTTAACTTCCTCTTCGGTCAACTGTTTTCTAGTAATTGTTTTACCGCTTGGGTCACCTATCATCCCGGTAAAATCACCGATTAAAAAATAAATATCATGGCCCAGGTCTTGAAATTGTCTCATCTTACGTAG
Source organism: Atribacterota bacterium (assembly GCA_035648095.1). Taxonomy (GTDB): domain Bacteria; phylum Atribacterota; class Phoenicimicrobiia; order Phoenicimicrobiales; family Phoenicimicrobiaceae; genus Sediminicultor. Next base: position 1,461 of record DASRME010000426.1, read on the forward strand.
ACCTACCGTATGTCCCAAATGTATATCTGGTGCATTAGGATCAAATCCTTGCTTAATCCGAAGAGGTCTTTTTTCTTTTCTTGATTTTTCTATTTTTTTTATTAATTCTTCTTCAGAGATTATTTCTTCTGTACCTCTTTTAATTATGCCGAATTCTTCTTTAATATCCATAATAAATTACCCCGCTCTATAGAATAAAAACACTAAATATTTTTTATTATAATTCATTCCCTTATTTCTTCTGTTCTTCTGTTATTTCAACCCTAACCTCTTTTTGTTCTTAATTAACAAAATCAATAAAGGATAACCCAGGATATAACAAGCAACAAGTTCACCAATCCCGATATACAATACAGTTATCCAATAAGGTAAATCGAAGAGAAAATGCAAATAAATACTCACCCCAAATGCATTTATCAATATAGGGGGGAGAGGCGCTAATTTAGGGTTTTTTACTTTGTAAGTTAAATATGCGGCAATTAAAGTACAAAGACTTCCCCCAATGACATCTACCATCCCTAATCCTCCGTAAATATTTGCTAAGATACAACCTAAAAATAATCCCATAATTGCTGATGAATCAATAAAGGAGAAAACTACCAAGGCTTCAGCAATTCTCACTTGAATGGGGCCATAACTTATTGGGGCGAATATAATATTAAGAACTACGTAAATCGCTGCAATCATAGCTACACGAACCAAGTAGGTAAGCTTAATCATATCAGAACACCCTATAGTAAATATATTTAATTTTTGAAATTATAACATAATTTATTTTATATTAAAAGAGTTGAAATAAAATTCGTATCGAGTATCGCTTTAGAAGAAGAAAGAAAATAAATTAAGGAAAGGTAAAGAAAAAACATAAACACAAGCTTTTTATCTAATCCCATTGAAGTGCACACTAATATACAATAAAAGGCTACTCTAATTTTAATATAATTTATGGTATAATATATTAGCATAGAGTATTGCGTATCGCGTATATCGTATATCGGTAAGAAAATAAAAAAGAAAAAGAAGTAGTGGCGTATGGTTTTTCACTTTTCACTTTAAGTTTTTAGAGTTAATCTCATCCAAACAAATTTGAACGAAATACGATATACAATATACGATATACGGACAAAAAGGAGTTTCCCTTTGACAGTAAAAAATAAACCAAAAAAATCTTACTATATTCCTTTATCTAAAAAAATATTATTGGTAGTTATAATTTTTACCCTGACCTTTTCTGTTACTTTTATCGCTTTGTCCACCCTTAATACTCAGAAAATATCAGAAATGGTACAAGAAAATAAATTCTTAGATGCCATAAACAGCAAAGTATATGATATTAATGGTGAAATTATCACCGAGTTTTATCAGGAAAACAGAAATCCAGTTCCACTTTCTAAACTTCCTTCGAATTTAATTAATGCCACTATTGCTATCGAAGATTCTGATTTTTACAAGCACAAAGGTATTAATCTCCGCAGAATTTTAATTGCTCAATTGGAAAATATTAAAAATTTGATTTTATTGTCTAATAAAGACATTATACCTCAAGGTGGTAGTACAATTACTCAACAATTAGCCATTAATACTTTTCTTACTCGAGAAATTAGCTTGAACAGAAAGTTAAAAGATATTTTATTGGCCTTACAAATAGAACGATCTTTCACCAAAGATGAAATTTTAGAAATGTATTTAAATGAAATATACTTTGGGCATGGCGCGTATGGAGTACAATCAGCTGCCAAAATGTATTTTAATAAAAACGTACAGGATTTAAACCTTGCGGAATGTGCGTTACTTGCAGGAATTCCCCGTGGGCCTTCTTATTATTCACCAATTGTTAATCAAGAAAATTCCTTAAAAAGAAGAAATATCATATTAAATAGAATGCTTATATTAGGTTACATATCTAAAGAGGACATGGAACAAGCTAAACAAAGCCCCCTGGAACTTGATTATAATAATAAAAGAGATAAGTTTACAGCTCCCTATTTTTCTACTTTTGTTCTTTCTCAACTTTTAGAAGAATACGGAGCAAATGTAGTTTATAAGGGTGGTTTAAAAATTTATACTACCTTAGATTTAAAGATACAAAATTTTGCTGAAAAAGCGCTTCAAGAATCTGGATATGAAGGAGCAATAATAGCTATTGAGCCTCAGACAGGTTATATTAAGGCAATGGTGGGAGGAAAAGATTTTGGAGAAAGTAAATTTAATAGGGCAATTCAAGCCTACCGACAGCCCGGTTCCGCTTTTAAGCCTTTTATTTACCTTACTGCCTTAGATAATGGATATACTCCCAGTAATATCATAGAAGATTCTCCGATTACTTTCGAAAATGGTTGGTCTCCTGAAAATTACGAACAAGAATTTAACGGACCAGTAACTCTCAAAGAAGCATTTGAGCAATCTATAAATGTAGTAGGAGTAAAATTATTGGAACAAGTGGGCGTAAAAGAAGTTATAAATTATTCTCATAAAGCAGGGATAACCAGTGAGCTTCGTCCAGACCTCTCTTTGGCTCTAGGTACTTCTGAAATAACCCCTTTAGAAATTACTTCCGCTTATGCTACTATTGCAAACTTAGGGGTTAGGATAGACCCTCTATCCATAGTTCGGATAGAAGATTATTCAGGCAATATAATAAAAGAAAATATTACCCAAAAGAAGAAAGTATTTAAAGAGGAAACCTGTTATGTACTTATTAATATGATGGAGGGAGTAATAGAAAGAGGAACTGGATGGAATGCGAAGATAGGTAGACCGGCAGCAGGGAAGACCGGTACTACCAATGATTTTGTTGATGCCTGGTTTATTGGTTTTACTCCGGATTTGGTTACTGCGGTTTATATTGGAAATGATGATAGAAAACCTTTGGGTAACAAATGACTGGTGGAGTGGTTGCTGCCCCGATTTGGGCTAAATTTATGAAAAATGCCCTTGAAAATAATGAAAAAAAAGATTTTTTACAGCCGGATAAAATTACTAAAATATCTGTTTGTAAAGAATCCGGACTTTTACCTACTGATTCTTGTCCGGAAGTGTTAACAGTGACTTTTGTAAAAGGTTCAGAACCTATATCCTATTGCACAGTTCATCAAAAATATTTTGAAATACCAAAAACAGAAGAATATCCGGAAATCCATAAACCCTATTATGAAGAAATTGAAATACAAAAAGAAAGATGAATGATTCCTTGTATGTCCAGTAGTTAGAAAAAAAATCGTATCTCGTATCTCGTGAACCGTATCTCGTTGAGAAATAATTATCGAGCATATAGTATAAAGT
>DASRME010000427.1:0-5543 GCA_035648095.1 Atribacterota bacterium
ATTATACCAAATACTGGAGCATTTTCCGATTATAACTTCTCCAATTACAGTAGCATTTTTGGCAACAAAGGCTTCCTCGCTAATTATTGGTCTTTTTTCTTCAAAATTTAATATCATCTTCTTACCTCCATAACTGTTTTAATTTTTTCTGCAATTTTATCTCCAAATCCTGGTATTTTGCTTATGTCAACTATGGAAGCATTCTTTATATCTTTTATACTTTTAAAGTGTTCTAATAGTAATCTTTTCCGTTTGGCACCAATTCCCGGAATAAGATCTAACTTTGAATTACGTAATTCCTTACTTCTTATATTTCTGTGATAGGTCACCGCAAATCTATGGGCTTCATCTCTTATTCTTTGCAATAAAAAAAGTGCCTCCGAATTAGAAGGCAATATTATTGGCTTATAAATCTCTGGTTTAAATATTTCCTCTTCTTTTTTAGCAATACTTATTATTGGTAATTCGAGATTCAAATTATTTAATATTTTTTTAACTTCGCTAAGCTGACCCTTTCCTCCATCAACAAGTATCAAGTCAGGTAACCTTTTACCTTCAGATAATAATCTTTTATATCTTCTTTCCGTTACTTCCCGTAACATAGCACAATCATCAATTCCTTTTACTTTTTTCACTTTAAATCTTCGGTAATCTTCTTTTTTTGGTTGCCCTTCTTCAAAAACCACTAAAGAACCAACAGATAATTTTCCCTGAATATTAGAGATATCGAATGCTTCAATCCTCTCTGGTAGTTTTTTTAATTCTAATTTATCTTTCAAATCATTAACTGCCTTGCGGCCTTTCTTTATTTCGTCTTCTTCTACTTCTTCTATTTTTTTCAACAAATAATCATTCTTATTATTTTTTCTGTATAAGTTTATTTCCTGACCTTTTAAAATTGCTTCAATTGATTGTATTTTATCTCTTATTTTGGCAGCTTTTTCGTAATTTAAATTATGGGAAGCTTCTTTCATTTCTCGATAAAGACCATTTAATAATCTTTTTTGTTTCCCTGCTAAAAACAAGCAAATCTCTTTTACTCTTTTTCGGTACTCTATCTCATTAATCATATTCGCACAAGGTGCGGAACACAAGCCAATCTGGTAATCTAAGCAAACTTTCGTCTTCTTTAAATCTTTTTTTCTGCATCCTCTAATTTTAAAAACTTGCCTTAATAATTTTATAACAACCCGTGTGGCATTTGTATCTACAAAAGGGCCAAAATATAAAGTTTTTCCTTCTTTTATCTTTCGATTTATCTTTCTGTAAAATAATATTTGAGGAAAGTCTCTCTCTAAAGTAATTTTAATATAAGGATAACTCTTATCATCTTTCGATTGCGTATTATAGTAAGGACTGTTACTTTTAATCATTTTACTTTCCAGAATAAGTGCTTCTATGTCAGAAGAAGTGGGTATGTATTCAACATTTGCGATCTCTTTTATCATCTTATTTATCTTTGGAGATTGTTGGAAAGAATTACTAAAATAAGAAGACACTCTATTTTTCAAGGAATTAGCCTTCCCTACATATATTACTTTTCCTTCTTTATCTTTAAAAAAATAAACCCCGCTTGTTTCGGGTAATTTATTTATCTTTGATTTAATATCCATTTAATCAATTCTCCGATTTATCGATTAACCAATTCACCGATTCTCCGATTGACCAATTGACCAATTACATTAGTTATCCAGTTACCCGGTTGGCCAGTTTGCCCGTTTAAATTAATTAGCAAACTAGTTAATTTTTCGATTTGCCGATTAATTAGATTAGTTAGCTGGTTTGCATGTAAATTGTGCTCTTCCTGTTTTAGGGCGTATGTAATACACCCCTACTTTTTTCTCTTATTTTATTCATTAGATACTAATTTGGCTTCTGTCTTCTTATTTTCTTAACCAGTTAACTGGGTAACTGGCTAATCAAGTAACTAACTCAATACTTTTTTTAAAAATTCTCCAGTAAATGAATTCTTATTGCACGCTATCTCTTCAGGAGTTCCCACAGCTACAACTCTTCCACCCTCTTCTCCCCCTCCCGGACCAAGATCAATAACATGATCTGCTGATTTAATGACATCTAAGTTATGTTCAATGACCATAACTGTATTCCCGGCGACTACTAACCTATCCAAAACGTTAAGCAGTTTCTTTACATCATCAAAATGCAGACCAGTGGTAGGTTCGTCTAAAAGATAAGCAGTTCTTCCTGTACTTTTGATGCTTAGCTCTTTAGCTAATTTCACCCTTTGCGCTTCGCCACCGGATATAGTGGTAGCGGATTGTCCTAATTTAATATATCCTAATCCTACATCATATAAAGTTTGTAATTTTCTTTTTATTATAGGGACTGCTTCAAAAAATCCCAGGGCCTCTTCAACCGTCATATCTAACACCTGAGCTATATTTTTATTCTTATATTTTATATCTAAAGTTTCACGATTGAACCTTTGGCCTTTACAAATTTCACAGGGTATATAAACATCAGGTAAAAAATACATTTCAATCTTTACTATCCCTCCACCCTGACAGGCCTCACATCTTCCACCTTTTACATTAAAGCTAAATCTGCCTGCCTTATAACCTCTAATTTTAGCTTCTTTTATCCTGGAAAATATTTCTCTAATCGGAGAAAAGGCACCGGTGTAAGTGGCAGGATTAGAGCGAGAAGTTCTGCCTATAGGTGATTGATCAATAATGATTACTTTATCAATATTTTCCATACCTTCAATTTTATCATAATCGCCAGGACGAACTCTGCTCTGATATATTTCCTTGATTAAAGCTTTATACAAGGTCTCCTCGATCAAAGTACTTTTCCCGGAACCAGATACGCCGGTAATACAAGTAAGCGTACCTAACGGAATAGATACATCAATATTTTTTAAATTGAACTGGCGAGCTCCGTAAATCTTTAAATACTTTCCATTACCCTTTCTTCTTATGGCGGGTATATTAATTTTAGTGAAGTGGCTCAGATATTTTCCAGTAATAGACTTCTTATTTTCTATTATATCCTTGCAGCTTCCATTTGCTACTAAATATCCTCCATGTACACCTGCTCCCGGGCCAAGATCTACAATATAATCTGCAATTCTCATCGTCGTTTCATCATGTTCAATGACTATCACGGTGTTCCCTAAATCTCTCAGCTTTATAAGAGTTTTTAAAAGTTTAGAATTATCTTTTTGGTGCAAACCAATACTCGGTTCATCTAAGATATAAAGTACTCCGGTTAAACTCGAGCCAATCTGGGTAGCTAAACGAATTCGCTGATTTTCTCCTCCTGCCAATGTAGAGGATGAACGAGATAAGGTTAGATAATTTAAACCTACATTAATTAAAAAACTTAATCTATTTTTTATTTCTTTTAAAATTTGACCGGCAATAACTCTTCTTCTTTCGTCTAATTTTATTTTTTCAAAAAAATTATAATCCCATTTGATAGATTTTTCAGTAATATCCGCTATGGAAAAACCGTCAATAGTAACACTTAAGCTTTCCGGACGAAGTCTTTTGCCCTCACAAGAGGGACAGGGTCCAATATTCATAAATTTTTGTATCTCTGTACGAATATACTCTGATTTAGTTTCTCGATAACGTCTTTTTAAATTATTAACCACTCCCTCGAAAGAATTTTCATGAGTCCAATAGGTAGATTGTTCATCATTCTGGTATTTAAAGGGTATCTTTATTCCTCCCGAACCGTATAATATAATCTCCTGAAGTTCAGGTTTTAATTTATCGAAAGATGTATCAAGGCTAAAGCCATAAAAATCGGCTAACCCTTTTAATATATGATATAAATATTTTCCCTTAACCTCTCCCCAGGGGACTAAGGCGCCTTGAAGTATAGATTTTTTCTTATCCGGTACAATTAATTCAGAATCAAATTCCATTTTAAAACCTAAACCACCACAATCAGGACAGGCTCCATAAGGATTATTAAATGAAAAAATTCGAGGAGCAATTTCCGGTAAATTAATTCCACAACTGGGACAAGAAAAATGCTCGCTAAACATCTTTTCCTTACCATCCTCTATACTAATGACTACTATGCCTTCACTTAAACTTAAAGCGGTCTCGATAGAACCAGCCAAACGAGTCTTTATTTCAGGATTTACTATTAACCTGTCTACTACAATTTCTATATTATGATTTTTATACCTATCGACTTTTATATCCTCTTCTACTTCGAAAGTGTTTCCATCAACCCTTACTCTAACAAATCCTTTTTTTTGAATTTCTTCTAATATTTGTTTATGTTCACCTTTTTTGAAGCGAATTACCGGGGCTAAAACTTGTATTTTTGTTCCCGGGGATAAATTTATAATTTGATCAACCATCTGTTCGACCGTCTGCTTGCTAACCTGTCTACCACACTGCGGGCAATGAGGTATTCCAATCCGGGCAAAAAGTAACCGTAAATAATCATAAATTTCCGTCACAGTGCCCACTGTAGATCTGGGATTTTTGCTTGCCTTTCTTTGATCAATTGAAATCGCTGGTGATAATCCTTCAATATAATCCACATCAGGCTTTTTCATTCTTTCCATAAACTGTCGAGCATAAGAAGATAATGATTCAATATATCTTCTCTGGCCTTCTGCATAAATTGTGTCAAAAGCTAATGAAGATTTTCCAGAACCACTCAATCCAGTAATTACAACTAACTTATTCCTGGGTATTTCCAAATTAATATTCTTTAGATTGTGTTCTCGTGCTCCTTTGATTATTATCTTTTTCTGAATCAATTCGTATTTCTCCTATGAATCAGTATTTAGTATAGATAAAGAAAAAACAGTTTTTAAATTTTAATTAGTTGTACTAATTTCGAGTAGTGTTTACAATTAGCTTAAAATAAAATTGGTCATGCATGTGATCTTTCCTATAGAATATTAATAAGCAAAATATTCACAAATAGGAAGGAGAACAGCACACATGACCAAAGATGATCGTATTGCCAGTTACAAATACAGTGTACTGCACCATGCACGAAAACACAAAAATATTACTGATACCTGTCAGGTACTCAATTTATCCAGAACCATCTACTATAAGTGGTTAAAAAGATTCAGCAAATTAGGCTATCTAGGACTACAGGATAAGATAAAGGCAAACCCCAAAATGCCGGAACAGATAAAGTCGGAGGAAGAATAGATTATTCGCTATTATATAATAGCGTAACCGACGCATGGACCAAAGAGAATTGCCAATGAATTAAGACGACAAAATATGCTATTTATCCCCTACCGCTAAGCAAAGCCAATAAAGACATACTAATATTGGATGGTTATTTCTTATTTTCAAGATCTTTAATAAGTGTTTTCATCTCTTCAATTTCTTTACGCTGAGCTTCGATGATACTGTCAGCAAGCGCACGTACACGTGGATCCGATATATTAGCACGCTCACTGGTTAGGATCGCAATTGAATGATGCGGGATCATTGCTTTCATCCAAGAAATGTCTTCAATGGTTGTTTGGCTACGTACAAGCCAGAGCGAAAGAGCAAATACGATAGCGCTACCGATAAAAATACCGGCAT
>DASRME010000428.1:0-3521 GCA_035648095.1 Atribacterota bacterium
GTAATGTAATTCAACTTATCTGCAAGCAGGATAAAAAGCCTTTTAAAACAACTCTTCCGTAGCAGAAACTCAAAGTAATAAGGGCAGATCTCAACATTTGAAATAGCTCTTTCTAAGTGCTAATAGTTTAATATGACATAGCCTTTAAAATTATCTTTTGGAAATGCCTTTTATCATATTACCCATCTCGTAACTATTTTTTACAAAAAAGAAGGATTTTATTATTCTTTTGTCGTATTAGTATTAAAGTGTAGAAAAATTGAAAAAGACTAATTCTTTTAAATGCTGGCGGTAATTCAATAAGGTAAATATATATTCTTTAAAGTATGACAAACGAAACGTCATACTGTGTGAAAATTAATGATAATATTTTTACCCTTTTCTTTTATTGATCTTTTCATTTTCAGGGACCGGAAGCTTTCCAAATGTCGTTAAACTTCTCTGATTTATTAATCGCATTAAGCGGTTTATAAAGAAATTTTTCTATCTCTTTAGCTACTGATGACAACTTCTCGGGAGCCTGTTTTATATCTCCTTTATTTAAGAATGCTTTCCAAAGTGTCTGCCGATCAGATTTTTCGTTATATATTTCTTTAGCAAATAACTTTTTGCCCTCCGGAACTTCTGTTTTGCGATATGTGAAAGTTCTTCTTAATGCTTCAGTAAGTTTTGAACCATTAAAATCAAATTGGTGTATCATAAGCCAAATATCATAAAAATCCTTCATTCGACTATTAAGAAGGCCGAGCTTAATCATTGCTTCGAATTTCTCACTGACCACGCTTTCTGCCGGGTAACCTTTAAGATGAGGTTTGGGAAAATCTAAAATAACAGGATATTCAATAAGTTTCGGTTTTGGATAAGTAATATCGCCAAATCCGATATCGATCTGCATGTGAATGCGTGAACGGTCGAGAAATCCCAAGAACTTTACCCGTACACCTTCATAATCCGCATCTTCCTTTATTCTCTGTCCTTTCACTGTTTCAGGATCAAAGACAAGACCGTCAGGGACAACTTCCGTCCTACAGACATCCTTTATCATTTTCTCAATGTTCGTTATCTGATTATTAAATCGTGCCAAGAAATCAATATCGAGCGTACTTCTCCGCTCCGGAACATGCCAAACTATAAACATTAGCGCGCCTTTTAGAATAAATTTATTAGCATATTCTGAACAGCTAAAGCGATAAAGAAATCTTTCTATCCCAAAATATTGCAATACTTCCGCGAAAGGACGATTTGTTTCTTTCGCTTTATTTTGTAGTTTCGACCTTATAGAGGCTCGTACATTTTTAGTATCTTTTTTCATAGCATAGCTTCCAAAATAGGTTTAATAATATTATCAACACGGCAAATCTCCGCATATCGCATAATCTCTTTAGGCTGTACGCCTTTTTCTGTTATAGCGATCTTGAGAGCTTCTCTGGCGATATTCATTCCAATCTTATTGCGGAATTTGAAACAATCGGCAATTGTCTTGGCAAGGCTATATACTTTTATCTGATGTCCCTCAATTTCAAATTTTTCAATGCCTGCTTTCCATGCTTTGGATGCGAAGTGATAAAATTTAACTGGAGGATAATTAATTTTATTAGCCCATGCACCACGGGGAATTGCTATATTAATATGGTGGGGTATCTCGCTTGTTACTTCATAAAAAGCAAGAGCAGAAAGTAAACATACAACTCCTTTTGAAACTTTGATTGACACAGCTACCAGATCTGGGTTTGACAGGGTAAAATCATCAGATAGTCTATACAGGGCACGATCAACTTTCTGAATTCGGCCAGAATTCAGGTTATCCTTAAGAAAAGCTTTGTTAAAACCAGCTTTGATAATTTCCTTATAGCTGACTATTCCTCCTCTTTTCTTCAGAAATTCTATAAACTTTTTCTCTTTTGTACTCATAATACTTATCCCTATTTCTCTACATTTGTTAACAAGTGTATAGTATTAGGAAAATAATGTCAAGTATAATGTTTTCGAGCCAAAGGGAAAGCATGCTGATGGTGCAGGGGACAACGGTTCGATGACCTTTTTTTATTAAATAATTATTCGAAAAGGAGAAAAGAGGGAGGATAGAAAAAATGATTTTTAGGAAAGTAAGGTAGATAAATATATATAAAATTCGAGGATTATCAATTTTATAAGAAAAAATGGTAAAGTTTTAAAACGCAGAAAATATAAGGGTTTCTGCGTTTTTTTGTTATATGGGATGGTGTTAGTGCTTCTGAAATGAGGAGAAAATGAGGCAAAAAAGCACTAAAAAATGTGTTTTTAGGAGGTTAAAAGTCTTGTAAAATAAGGGTTTTAACGAAATATTGTCGTAGCAGTGTTTTTTAAGGTAGGGTAAGGTGATTGGTCATATTTTTTAAAATAAGCGCTTAAAATGGCTTATATTAAATGTTGGTGAAAACCCTTACTATATAAGGCTTTTAAGGAAATATTTGCTACAGACTTTACACATTTCCCCCATTTGTAAGTAAATATAATTAATATTAGTTCCTCTGTTATCGTGAGCTTTTAAAGAAAGCGCGGCAATCTCATCTCCCAACTATTTGCCTACTTTTACTTTCCATCTATAATTAAAATATCCGCTGATGATGATAAAACTTGCTCCAATTATACTTAAGAGATCAGGAATCTCTTTGAAAAACATTAGACCAAAGAGACTCGCAAATATAATTTGAGAATAAGTATATAAAGATACCAAGCTTGCTTGAGCCATTTGATAGGCTCTAGTAAGCGTAATCTGTGCAAATAAAGCAATTAACCCGATTAAAATTAAAATAAACAAATCAGAGGGACTGGGAACCTGGAAATTCTTTTGTATTAATAATATTACTAAACTTCCCAGACCACCAATAAAAGCAACATAATTGGTAATAACCAAATAATGGTCAGTTAGTCTTAAATGCCTTAAAATCACGTGATTTAAAGCTATAAAGATGGCAGCAAGTAGGGCAATCATTGCTGGGAACATTTCTACCTCAAAACCAGGTTTAATGACTAATAATCCTCCCAAAAAAGCCAACAAGAAAAGTGGAATTTGCCGAAAAGATAATTTTTCTTTCAGAAATATTACAGAAAGCAATAATATAAAAAAGGGACTTAATCTATGAATAGTAGTTGCATTTGATAAAAGCATCACTGTAAAAGTATAAAATTTTGTTAATTGAATAATTAAATTTAAAAACCCACTAGACCATAGGAAAGGTTTATTTTTACCAAAAAGAGAAATATGCATTTTTTTTGCTATTAGGGGAATAATGATCATACTAGGGATACTTTGAAAGAAAATTATCTCCATTAAGGGAAGATACCTTACCTGTTTTACCATTGCTGCTATTAAGGCAAAACAAAGGGAAGAAATTACCATGAAAAAAATTCCTAATTTATAATTATCCTTCGTCTTATTTATAGCTTGATTTAATTTATTATTCTTAATTAATATAATTCTCCTTAAAATTATTGAAACCAAAATATAGTTAAATTGTAACTCTTTATTAGTTTTAAAT
>DASRME010000429.1:0-6624 GCA_035648095.1 Atribacterota bacterium
GATATTCTATCTCTAAGATTATCTCTCCTTTTTCTAAACCTGTCTCACCACTCTCAATAACTTCGAATAACTGTTCTCTTCTTCGATCTGGTGCAAAGTATAAAATCTTTTCTAAATTACGAGGCGGAATATCTAAAAGTAATGATAAAGGGCTAGGTATAGCTTTAAAATACCAAACATGGGAAACAGGAGACGCTAATTTAATATGTCCCATCCTTTCCCTTCGGGTGATAGATTTAGTAATTTCAACTCCACATCTATCACAAATTACACCCTTATATCTTATCCTTTTGTATTTTCCACAACTGCATTCCCAGTCTTTAATTGGTCCGAATATTTTTTCACAAAACAAACCATCTTTCTCTGGTTTTAAAGTTCTATAATTGATAGTTTCTGGTTTTTTTACTTCGCCATGGGACCATTTTTTTACCTGATCTGGTGAAGCCAATCCGATTTTGATCGAGTTAAAACTCCTCAAAATTGTCAATATAATTACCCCCTATTAAGGTTATTATTCTTTTAATTTTATTAAAACAGATACCATTTTTTAAGTAATTTATTTCATTAAATTTTCATTAATTTCATCTTTTGAATCAATATCTTCTTTAAGATCTACTTCTTTACCTTGAGAATCTAAAATTTGTACATCTAAACTCAAACTACGCAATTCTTTAATCAAAACTTTAAATGATTCTGGCATACCAGGGATAGGGATGTTCTCGCCCTTAACAATAGCTTCGTAAGTTTTAATTCTTCCAAGTACGTCATCTGACTTTATAGTTAAAAGCTCCTGAAGATTGTAAGCCGCTCCGTATCCTTCTAAAGCCCATACTTCCATTTCACCAAATCTTTGGCCTCCAAACTGTGCTTTTCCTCCCAAAGGTTGTTGAGTAACCAAAGAGTACGGACCGGTAGAACGGGCATGAATTTTATCATCTACTAAATGAGCTAATTTTAAAATATAACTATAACCTACAGTCACTTTTAGATCAAATGGTCTGCCTGTTCTTCCATCATAAAGAATTGCTTTGCCATCTTTGGGCAAACCTGCTTCTACTAAAGATTGCTGAATTTCTTTTTCTTTTGCTCCGTTAAAAATAGGAGTGATAACTCTAATACCTAATGTTTTAGCTACCCAACCCAAATGAACTTCTAAAACTTGCCCTACATTCATCCGGGAGGGTACTCCTAAAGGATTTAATACTATTTCAATTGGTGTCCCATCTTGCATAAAAGGCATATCAGCCTCAGGCAGTATTTTAGAAATAACTCCTTTATTTCCATGCCTTCCTGAAATCTTATCCCCTTCTGATATCTTTCTTTTTTGGGCAATAAAAACTTTTACCAATTGATTTACGCCTGGGGGAAGTTCATCATTATTCTCTCTGGAAAATACCTTTACATTTATAACCTTACCCTTGTCACCATGTGGAACTCTAAGAGAAGTGTCTCTTATTTCACGAGCCTTTTCCCCAAATATTGCTCTTAACAATCTTTCCTCTGGCCCTAAATCAGTTTCACCTTTGGGAGTTACCTTTCCTACTAAAATATCCCCCGATTCCACCTCTGCTCCAATGCGAACTATTCCTCTTTCGTCTAAGTTAGATAGGCTACCTTCTCCAATATTAGGGATATCACAGGTTATTTCTTCCGGTCCTAATTTAGTATCCCGTGCTTCACACTCTTGTTCAGAAATATGGATAGAGGTAAAAGTGTCTTCTCTAACTAATTTTTCACTAATTAGAATAGCATCCTCAAAATTGTATCCTTCCCAAGGCATATAAGCTATTAAAATATTCCTGCCTAAAGAAAGACGACCTTCAGAAGTTAAGGGGCCATCAGCGAGTACATCTCCCTTCTTTATTATCATTCCTTCTTCTACTAAAGGTATCTGATTTATACAAGTTCCTTGATTAGAACGAACGAATTTTTTCAATAAATATTCCTTTTGAATGTTATCAGTATTCTCAATAACTATTTTCTTTGCACTGACTACTTTCACCAATCCATCATCTTGGGAAACAATCATTGCCCCTGAGTCAACGGCAACTTTACCTTCCATTCCTGTTCCTACCAAAGGAACCTCTGGCTTGATTAAAGGTACAGATTGCCTCTGCATATTAGTTCCCATTAAGGCTCTGTTTGCGTCATCGTGCTCTAAAAAGGGTATCAAACTAGCTGAAATGCTGGCAATCTGTTTGGGAGATACATCAATAAAATCTATTACATCTGGCAAACATTCGATAATATCTCCTCTGAACCGACAGGGTACGTCGTCTTGTGAAATTTTATTATCTTTATCAATTTTTATATTTATTTGAGCAATTCTATATCTATCTTCTTCATCGGCAGAAAGGTAAACGATCTCGTCAGTTACTTTCCCGTTTATCACCCTAAAATATGGCGTTTCAATAAATCCTAATTCATTCACTCTTGCATAAATACAAAGTGATCCTATTAACCCAATATTAGGACCTTCGGGAGTCTCAATAGGACAAATCCTACCATAATGAGTATGGTGAACATCTCTTACTTCAAAGCCTGCTCTCTCCCTGGTTAAACCTCCTGGGCCTAAAGCAGAAAGCCTTCTTTTGTGAGTAATTTCAGATAAAGGATTAGTCTGATCCATAAACTGAGAAAGCTGACTACTCCCAAAAAACTGTCTAATAGTGGCCAATAGTGGCCGTGCATTTATCAAGGCTTGGGGGGTAATGGCGGAAACATCGGGTTGGATAGTCATTCTCTCCCGAATCACTCTTTCCATCCTGCTTAATCCAACGTAAAATTGATCCTGAAGTAATTCACCAACTGTCTTTATCCTTCTATTTCCTAAATGATCAATATCGTCTATATAACCAATTCCTCTATATAAATTAATTAAATATCTTAAAGAAGCTACTATATCCTCTCTAGTTAAAGAAGGACCTTTTTTTATTTTTATCTTTTCTTTGAATTCTTTTATTTTGTATAATAAACTATTAGTTAACTTACTTCCTGTACTGCAAATTACTTCACCTGTTTTTGGATTAATGATATCCTCAGCTACAATCGTATCTATAATCCCTTCATTGATACCTTCGCTTAGTTTATCAACTATAGGCACAAAAGCTTCGTCTTTCTCGTTAAAAACAGTAACAGTTTCGTTTTCAAAATTCAGTATTTTTATCTTTTCAATTCCAGAATTTATTATTGCAGAAAATGTTTTCCGATTTATTTTTTCTTCTGCTTTTATAATAATTTTATTATTGCTAGGGTCAATAATGTCTTCGGCAACGATTTTATCTAATATTCGATCTGAAAAGTTTAACTTCCTATTCATTTTATATCTTCCAACTTTTGCTAAATCATACCTTTTAGGGTCAAGAAGTAATCTATAAATTAATTGACGAGTGTTCCTTTCGGTTGGAGGTTCACTGGGCCTCAATCTTTTAAATATTTCTATCAAGGCTTCTTTTTCATTGGTTGTATTATCTTTTTCTAAAGTTGTTTTTACAATCTCTTCGTAATCAAAAAGTTCCATTATTTCTTCATTATTCTCATATCCTAATGCTCTTAATAGTGTAGATGCTGGAATCTTCCTTTTTTTATCAATTCGGACATAAATCATGTCGGAAGAATCAAATCCAAATTCTAACCAGGATCCACGATTTGGTATAACTTTAAATTTATACAATATTTTATTATTATCATTTTTTTCTTCATCAAAATAAATACCGGGAGATCGTATTAATTGATTTACTATCACTCTTTCTGCTCCGTTAATAATAAAACCTCCGTTTTCGGTCATAAGCGGTAACTCGCCCATAAAGACGTCTTGTTCTTTTATTTCGCCCGTCTTCTTGCTGATTAAATTAATCTTAACCTCTAAAGGAACAGAATAGGTTCCGCCTTTCTCCCAACATCCGTATGCAGAATCTTTACATTCTCCCAGTGAATAACTAATAAAATCTAAAATTAGATTACCGGTGAAGTCCTGAATAGGAAATATATTAACAAAAACTTCCTGCAATCCTTGCTTTTTCCTTTCATCAGGCGAAACGAATCTTTGTAAAAAGTGTAGAAAAGAAACTTTTTGTATATCCAGCAGATTAGGAATTGGACATAATTCAGGTATTTTGGAATAGTCTTTTATTTGAATATGTTTATTGTGCACCGCAAAACACCAACCTTTGTATAATGATTAAAATATTAAAGTAATTAGATTAGAAATGATAACAAGATAGTAGATTCTCTAAATTTAAAATTTGTCTGCATAATATAGACGATCTTTTTAATCGCTGTATTATCATTCCTTATGTTATGTTTTTCAAAAATAAAATAATTATTCAGAAAAATATCAATTATATATTTAAAGAAATATATATTACCGCAATTTTTAATTTTATCATTTATTATTTTAAAATGCAAGAAGATACTCTTTAAAGAATTTTAAAGAGTATCTTCGATATTATTAAAAAACCATCTTCTATTTTATTTCTACAATGGCTCCAACCGCTTCTAATTTTTCTTTTATTCCTTCAGCCTCTTTCTTGTCTACATGTTCTTTCACTTTACTCGGTGCACCATCTACTAGGTCTTTAGATTCCTTTAAACCTAAGGCAGTAATTGTCCTTATTTCTTTTATTACTTTAATTTTATTTGGTCCTATTTCTTTTAACACTACTTCAAAATCGGTTTTTTCTTCTTCTTTGACTTCGCCTGAAACAGCTGCACCACCAGCATTAGCGGACATAGCAACTGGCATAGCAGCAGTTACTCCGAATTTTTCCTCTAAGGCTTTCACTAAATCAGCTAATTCTAATACAGTCATTTTCTCTATCTTTTCTAATATTTCCGCTGATACTCCCGTTTCAGATCCAGATTGCTTTTCTTCGGTAACTTCTTTAATTTTTTTAGTAGTTACTTCTTTTTTTTCTACCATTTATTTCACCTCCTCTCAATTTCGTATATCTTATATCACATATCATAAAAAGCTTTTAACCTAACCCTATCTGGCCGTTATGAAATATTGCATATTATTTTTTTAATATAAAACTTCATGATGCTTCCGCTTTTTCCTTCTGCTCTTTTACTGCTTTCAAACTATAAATTAATCCCCTTAATGGTCCTTGCAAGATAAATACCAAAGAAAAAAGTGGAAATCTAATACCAGCAACTACCTGTGCGATAAGGACATCTTTTAAAGGCAAAGAAGCTATTTCCATAATTTTCTCCGGATTAAAAACTCTTCCGTCTATCAGACCGGACTTGATCTTTAAGTCAATTTTATTTTTTTTATAATATTCTTTTAATAATCTTGCTGGTGCAACTCCATCATCGCTGCTGAAAGCCATTGCAGTACAACCTATTAGATCCTTAGTTAGATCTTCCACATTCAACTCTTCGCTTGCCTTTTCCATTAAAGTATTTTTTACTACTTTAAATTCCACTTTATTCTCTCTTAATTCATTTCTAAGGCGGTTAATCTCAAATACACTCATTCCTTGGTAATCAGTTAAGACTACCCCTTTGGATTCTTTCAATTTTACTATTAAATCTTGAAGTATTTCTTTTTTACAATCTTTACTTAAAACCAAAATTTATCCTCCTTTCTAACTATATTGAATATTTTTTACAATAAAAAACCTTCCCTTAGACTAATCTATAAGGAAGGTGAAACCAGTAAATCTATTTACTTCGCTCTCACTCACCTCGGCAGGAAGATATTCAAATATCTATTAGGTTATTTTTTAACAACACCTGCTGTCTAAGGTATACTTAAATTTATAAATATATTTTATTTTGTATTTTTACTAATTTTACTTTTTTTGTTTTTCTACCCAAGCATTTATTTTTTGAGGATCTAAGTGGACCCCTGGTCCCATAGTTGAAGAAATCGCAATGCTGTGCATATATTTTCCTTTTGCAGCTGATGGTTTAGCTTTAATAATAGCTTCAACAAAAGTAGTAAAATTTTCTAATAACTTTTCTTGGTCAAAATTTGTTTTTCCTAAAGGAGCATGGACTATACCAAATTTATCCCCCCGATACTCTACTTTCCCCGCCTTTACCGCATTTACGGTATTTTTTATATCAAAGGTAACAGTTCCAACTTTAGGGTTAGGCATCAAACCTCGAGGACCTAATATTTTACCTA
Organism: Atribacterota bacterium; assembly: GCA_035648095.1. GTDB lineage: Bacteria > Atribacterota > Phoenicimicrobiia > Phoenicimicrobiales > Phoenicimicrobiaceae > Sediminicultor. The sequence goes on from DASRME010000429.1 coordinate 6,137, forward strand.
ATTTTCCTACTATTTTCATCATATCTGGAGTCGCTATAGCAGCATCAAAATCGGTCCATCCATTTTGTATCTTTTCAGCTAAATCTTCTGCTCCTACAAAATCTGCCCCAGCTTCTTCTGCCTCTTTTGCTTTCTCCCCTAAGGCAAATACAACAACTTTCACTTTTTTACCTGTACCATGAGGTAAATCAACTGCTCCTCTTACCTGTTCCTCTGAACGTCGGGTGTCTATGCCTAATTTAATTGCAATGTCAATGGACTCTTCAAAGTTTGCCCAATGAAGCTTTTTTACTAAATCTAAAGCTTCTTCTGGCTCATAAAATTTATCTTTCTGGTAATCCTTAATAGCTTCTAAATATTTTTTGCCTCTTTTTTTGCTCATTTTTTCCTCCTTGTGGTATTATTGGATTTTATCCTTCCACATAACTTACCATTAATTATTATTCTCTATCTCTATTCCCATACTTTTAGCAGTACCTTTAACTATT